>NZ_JFWX01000013.1:0-93263 GCF_000588095.1 Acinetobacter sp. 1130196
ACCTATGACCGTGGACGCGAGATGTCAGAACATAAAATACTCGAAGAAGATTTAGGCATAGATGTATATTTCTGTGACCCACATTCACCTTGGCAAAAAGGCACATGCGAAAATATGAATGGTTTAATTAGGCAATATTTACCTAAAGGGATTGATTTAAATCAGGCAGATCAGCATTATTTAAATCAAGTTGCCATGTCACTGAATACTCGTCCTAGAAAGGCGTTAGATTGGCTTACACCATTAGAGAAATTTGCTCAGCTTGTTGATTATCATATGGCTTTTGAAACTGTCGCACCTCATGTTTGAATTCGCCCTGCTTTAGGGAATATCAGCTTTGATGAAAGTCGTTTTAAACAAATTTGGGATAATAATACTTTATTTGTTATTTCTGTTCCTGAATCACAGCGTAAAGATCTATTGGCATTAAAAGATGCAGACATGCGCCATGTGGAAGATGCGACGGTCAATAGATATGCTTTGGTGAACGTGCAATATCCTACATTTAACTATGAGCGTTTAGCAAATAAAGCTTCCACCATGCGTCGGGTATTAGATGATGATAATAAATCGCCAACATATGGACAGCCGATAGAAACCTATATGCGTCTTTATTACAAGCGTAAATAGTCAAATTTAAATTTAGTAAAATAAATAAAGTGGGTGGGAAAAACATGAATAATCGATGGATGAAGATGAGTATGTTGGCCTTAAGTATGAGTGTCATTACAGGGACAATCTATGCTGAAGATCAAATACAACAACCTCAAGTATCTGGTTCGAATCAGGCTGTAGCAAATGGAACAGAAAGCTCTGACTATTCAGAAGCTACAACAGATAATACTACACAAGCACCGAATGCAGTAGATACGAGTGCCGCAGCCCCAGCTCCAAATAGTGAGGCACATCAAGCTGCAAGTGCTTTACAGAAAAAAGAAGGTGATGCTAGCCAAGAGACTAATTTACAAGAAGTATTTACTTCAAATGAACGTCAATATTCTTTAATCAAGAAGGGCGTAATCTCTTCTTACTATGATCTTGATTATACTTATTATCGTGACAGTATATTAGACGTGGCATTAGGAGACGATAATTCTCGCATTAGTCGTTTAAGAATTAGGGAAGATGCTCAACATACTTTGACAAATAGTTTTACTGCGCAATATGGCGTTTTAGATAATTTAACACTTTCAGCAACATTACCTTTTGTTGCTAAATCTGATATTGCTAGTGATTCAACCACAGCGGGTTTAGGTGATATTTCTTTGGGAGCACGTTGGGAACCTTTCCCATTAAAGCAAGGGCGTTTACCACTCGTGCTTTTTGGTAGTGTCTCAACTAAAACAGGTGATAGCCCTTATGAGATTGGTTTAGATGAGCTGTCAACAGGTAAAGGTTATTACTCAGTTGGAGTAGGGGCAAGTACTCGTAAATATATTGATCCTGTTGTGCTATTCGCTTCTGTTTCTGCCAATTATGGCTTTAAAGAAAGTGGTCTTAACCAAGCACGCGGTTCACGTATTTTAGAATCTTTTGATCCAGGGATTAGTGGTGGGTTCTCGTTCGGTTTTGCGTACTCATTTAACTATGACGTGTCTTTAACGATGTCATATCAGCAAAGTTTTAACTTTAATTCTGAGTTCCAATTCAATAATGGTGAATCTTATAAATCACCAGACCAAAGTAGCGCAATGATGGCTTTTGCTTTAGGCGTACGTGTTTCGCCAGATACCATTGTTAACGGTACGGTTGGCTTTGGTTTAACTGAGGATGCACCTGATGTTTCACTTGGTTTGTCGTTCCCGTTAGATATTTTAGGTTTTAATAAAAAACGAAAATAAGGAGATAAGCAGGTGAAATATCCTAAATTATGTCCTTTAACGGCGGCAATTGTTATCTCCGGTTTTTCTAGCTTTGCCAATGCTCAATTAGGACAAAACTTAGCTGTTGATATTCGCTCACTATCGATGGGGAATGCTGTAACTGCAGATCCTCCAGGTATTAGTGCAGTTCATTTTAACCCCGCAGCCTTAGCAAAAATTGATGGGTTGCAAACCGATGTTCAGGGAATTCTTGCTAACTTTGATATTCAGCGTGAGTTTTCTGCGCCCCCTGGTTATAACATTTTTGGTTATTCAGATGACCCTCTCGTTTGTAATGATGGTCCGGAAGTTTCTGCTAATATCTGTACAGATTTCAAAGGGACAGTGCATGGTGACGTCGAGTACGCAAGCTTATATGTGCCGATCCTAAAAAAAATGGTTGATCTTGGAGCAGGATATCCTCTAGTTGCTCCTACAGCCGGAATCGCCTATAAGCCACCTGGTTCAAAAGTTACTTATGCGACAGCAGTATATGCACCCTTGGTAGCAGGGTTTGGAGCAGAGAATGGTAACCCTGGTAACTATATGGGGCAGCAAGTTGCAGTAGAGAGAATTACCTATTTATCACCATCTTTTGGTTATCAAGTAAATGACCATTTATCACTTGGTGCTTCAGTAGGAATGTCCTATAACGCGATCGCACTGAAAACCGATCTACGTTTTCCCAATGAGATGATTGGTGTATTGCGTATGGTTGATGAAGTGGTATGTGCACCTTTTAAAAATAATAGTGACATGATTACGGACTTACTATTATTTGGTATGTGTAATGCTCAAGAAGGCATGAATCCATTTAATAAAATGGGTGCATTACAAGTGTCTTTAGAACAATCATTAAGCCCAAGTTATAACTTAGGTTTACTCTGGGAGCCAACTGATGATTTTGGCTTTGGTATGGTTTATCAAAGTGCTGCCAAAATGCGTTTAAAAGGCAAGTATATGATTGATAATGCCAGAGCACCTCAAGAACTTATCAAGGGTCTTAACTCATCTGCTACAGGACAAATTTTAGCTGCAATTCTAGGTCTACCAGGCAATGTACCTAATATTGAGTCTGGTTTAGTCGCTATGGATCTTGAATACCCTGCACATTTTCAAGCAGGTATTAAGTATAAAATCTTACCCGATTTGCAAGTTAATTTTGACGTAGGATGGACTGACTATTCTGCTTGGAATAAGTTTAAGTTTGAGTTCGACCGTCAAATTACGCTATTAAAAGTGGCTAAGCTTTTATCTAATGACGTTACCGATAATTCATTGGCATTGCCATTGAAATTTACCTCGCCGTGGAGTTGGGGAATTGGTCTTGAATATTCAGCAACCGATCGTTTGAAATTAAGGGCCGGTTACGAGCCTCGAGCTAGTTCGATACCTGATGATAAACGTAATACCATGGTTCCGATCAATAATGCACAATTATTTGGTCTTGGCTTAGGTTATCGTTTTGACGCAGATACAGATCTAGACCTTTCAGTGGGTTTCTTGCGTAGTCGTGACAATATTCCAGCCTGTACGAGTACATTGTCGAATAAGTGTGGTGTCGATAATATTTTATTAAACCCTTATTCGGGCCTAGATGTAAAAACGAATACAAAAATCACAGTGCTTGGTTTGAGCTATAGAACAAAATGGTAAAACAATATAAATCGATGTTTCGACCTAAATTTGCTATCTCGACTTTATGTATTGCGGTAGCAAGCGTTTCTGTATCTTATGCAGATGGTTTCTTTACAATCATTGGTCCAGATGGTCGTCCAATGATTGTACCCAGTAAAAAAGTAGAACAAAAGCAATCCAAGAGTAAAGTAGAAGCACCAAAACAAGTTGTACAACCGCATGTAAATGCTACACCTGTTCAAGAAGCATCTAAAGAAAATGTTCAGAATTCAAAAGAGTTTAAAAAGTTTGAACCACATCCTACAAAAAAATTAAATACTGCACCGACTGCACCGACTGCACCGACTGCACCGACTGCACCGACTGCACCGACTGCACCGACTGCACCGACTGCACCGACTGCACCGACTGCACCGACTGCACCGGAGCTTCCTTTAAGAATGAGTAAAGCTCAGAAGGAGGAAGTTAAAAAACAGACTAGTAGCGTTAAGACAGAAAGTGTTCCAGCAAAAATTTATTCATCTTCACAAAGTACTTCTCAAACTGTTTCAATACAAGATCCTTCAAATGATCGATCTAAATTTACAAGTATTGATGGCGTAGAGTATGTAAATAATGAATATCTTGAAGATCAGGAATTTAATCTTGAAGGTAAAAAACGCTTTTATGTTATGCCGGATGGACTTGGAAGAACAGAGTTTATCGAAAGAAAAAAAGGTGTAAGCAAGTCTACTTTAGAACAATTGTTTAATAAGCAATCTCAGGAAGATCAAGGAGCGATTGTTTTAGCTCCAACTTATATACGACTGTCTCAAAAAGAATTAGAAACGACTTTTGAGCAAGATAAATGTTTTGTTCAAGGCTATAAAAAGTCAATCAAAGTGCTTGGAGCTAAAAAAGAAGTAAATTTATGGCCTCGAAAGCCATTAAAAGAAAAGTTTGAATATGAGTTGGTAAAACTAGATCCATCTGTACAACATTTACAACTTATGTCATTTGCAGCGAGTAATTCCGCACCTCTATATTATTGGCCTTTAGCTATATTCTTAGATGAGAAGGGCTGTATTTTAGAAGGGGCAAGTGGTTTCAAGAGCAAGTCTTATCCTTCTACGATATTACAACATGCATCGATTCAAGGTACTTTAAGAGTGCCGCCTCATGCGCGTTATATGATGTTAACTCCTTTATCTTCTTCGATAGATGTAGCAGAACAAGAGTTATCAAATCAGGGACAGATTCAAATTTCAGTATTACGTTAAAAATAAGTAGGGTATCTAATGAATAAAAAATTATTATGGCCTTTTGCATTAACCACATTAGCAATCATGCTGAATGGTTGTGGCGGTGGTAGCTCAACCATTAATGAAGATCCTACAAGTGGTTCTGGTAGTTCAAATGCAAATGGAAGTTGTGATGCATCAAATAGTGACTGCTTACAGTTTTCACTCGATTATCCCATTGCTGGTCTTAATTTTACCTGTAGTAGTGCTGCAAATCAGAGTTTTGTTACTAAAGCTTCAGGAAACAGTGTGGTTGGTACATGTAAACTTGGTGATACAGCAAATTTCTTTTTACAAGGCACTCAAACTAAAACAAAGATCGATTTAGGTTCTGTTCAATTAGATAATATTTCAAAGATTAAGGTGGTCGTTCCGCCACGTTTGAAAGTTATGGATATGGCTACGGCTTTAACAGGTGTAGCACCAGCTTCACTAAGTCCAAATGATCCAACCATCCGTGTAGCAATGGCCTTGGTTAAACTCTTTCAAAGCGTTGGTTTAGAGCGTGGTGATAATGTAGTGGGAGATATACAACCTACACTATTTACCGAAGATAAGAAAAATACGCTAAATGTAGTACTTCAAAATATTACTGCTGCTGAATGGCAAAGTGGAGCATACGCCAGTATCTTGAAACCTTGGTTAGATGTTAGCCAAATTGATGATAATCAGGCTTTTGCTTTAGTAACTCAATTGACTCATTTGAGTTTGGTAGGTTTATATCAGTCAGATTACTTGACCTTAGCTCAACCAAACTTAATTTCAGAAAATTTTTATGGATGTAATTTAGCTAATTTAGCGGATTGTCCAAAAAATGCTGCTAATACCCAACACGTAATAGGCAATTTATTTTTACTCTCAGATCGCCAAGGTTATACATTTGGTTACGGTTTACAGTGGAAAGGTACAAGTACTACTACAAGTAACTCAACAGTTACAGCAGTAATGGAAGTATTAACTAAATCTAAGCCAGCTCAACTTACAGCGAATGCTCAAACCACATGGCTCGATCCATTACAAGCTGAGATTAAATCGACGCAACCCTTCCATTTAAAAGCTTCAGCTAATAGCGCTGAAGATTTACTGATTTATCAAGGTAAATTATTAAATGATTCATTTATTGCTGGTCGCGAAAGTCTTTATTTAGGTGCAACAAATAGTAAAACACCAAATCATCAACAATATGCGTTATGGCGCCAGAGTATAGGTAATCAAAACTATAATGGTTCGCTAGATATCTATAAAGTAACTCCAGCAAGTTATCTTGCAAAAGATATCTTTAGAACTTCAAAAAATGTGAGCTCAGGGCAAACTTATATTTTCCCGTTATATGGTACTTTAAATATTAAATTTGATACTGCTGGAATTTCACCAATCGATTTAGGTATTGTGATTGATGAAAATGGTGACATTCGTACTGATATTAAACCTAATGCAACAGCAACAGATATGTCTGGACAGTGTGGAGTGGTCTCAGATAACACTTTAATTGATAACAATGGCGTTCAACAGTATCGTATAGGGACAACCGGTGGTACAGAGTCTTCTTCAAATGACAAATCAATTACAGTAAAAATGATTTTTGCTGAACCGAAGCTCGGTAATCTCAATGGTATTTTGGCTGGTTTAAATTCGAATGTTGTTCAAGGTACTACTGCAACTGGTAGTCAAACACTGATTGTAAGTGGGGCAAAAATTAACGTTGCCAACTTATTACAAGGGCAGTTAAATGGTATTAACCTTACAACTTATGATAACAAGACAGTTTCATGGTTAAATCCATATGCCTTCTATCAACGAGTCTATAATAATATTAAGGATGTGAGCCCAGCTCCTACAGAAGAGGATAAAGCTTTAGCTGAGCGAATGAGTGGAACGATAACGATTAGAACGGCTGATTGTTATCAAATTAAGACAAAATAAAAACCATAAAAAAAGACCGTGAAAGCGGTCTTTTTTATTAACTAAATTAACCTGTATGGTCTAAACGAGTTCCTAGTGTTTCTAGGTGCGTTGGAAAAACTTGTTTTTTACGATCTTCAAAATAATGTCTGAGTGTGTGTTCGACACTCGGAAAGGCAAGTTCACCCCATGGAATCTCATGCTCTTCGAATAATCGGCTCTCTATGCTTTCTTCACCCGCACCAAAAAGTCCATCTTTTAGCTGAGCTTTGAAAAGTACATAAATTTGACCAATACGAGGAATATTGTACATACAGTAAAGTTGTTCTATTTCAATTTCGGCTTCTGCCTCTTCACGAGTTTCTCGCGCCGCACCTTGTTCCATGGTTTCGAACAACTCCATATAACCAGCCGGCAAAGTCCATAAGCCATAACGAGGTTCAATTGCACGACGGCAGAGGAGTACTTTATCTTCCCATAACGCTAAGGCACCGCAGATTACTTTGGGGTTTTCATAATGAATATTTCCACAATGAGTACAAACACGGCGTACTTTATGATCACCTAAAGGAATTTTTTGTTCGGTTTTATGCCCACACGCTACACAGAAACTCATAATTATCATCGAGTATAGAGATGCCTCAGCATAACTGAATTTTTAGACTTACGCATCAACTCTATTCCCTAAGTTTGATTTTCAGATATGATGCAAAGAGAGACAGAATAATAGGTGAATGGTATGGAAGAGCACTTGCTAACACAAAAGTTACAGCAAAGATTGCGCTTTTCCACCCGCATACAAGAAGCACAAGCTGCAGTACTGATTGCGATTACAAATGAAAATAATCCTAAGGTACTGCTTACACGCCGTTCAATACATATGAACAACCATGCGGGGGAGGTTTCTTTTCCGGGTGGCAAACGTGACCCTAGTGATACAAGTAATATTGTTGTAGCGCTAAGAGAGGCTCAAGAAGAGACGGCTTTAAATCCGTTTGATGTGCAGTTGCTAGGTGATCTGCCTATGCAACGTGCAAGAAGTGGCTTGTCTGTAAAACCGATTGTTGGGCTTATTCCTCCTGAGGTAACTTTAATTCCTCAGCCCACCGAAATTGATCGAATTTTCTTTGTGCCTTTACAGCAACTTATAGAGACGCGTCCGACGCCATATGAAGTGCGATATGCTCATCAATCTTTATACTTCCCAAGCTTGCAGATTGATAATGAAATTATTTGGGGGCTCACAGCGCGGATGTTAATTGCCTTATTTAAATATGGTTTAGGCTACCAAAAAGAGTGGCCATTTCTACTGAACTCACCAACGTTTGGAATGCCAAAATTTTCTCATAAAAAATAAAGATCAGGACTGATAAATTATGATGTATAGCTATCAAGGACAGCATCCAAAAGCCTTACATGAGCCATGGGATGGCTGGGTTGCTCCAACTGCAACGCTTATTGGACAAGTAGAATTAGGCCGTCAGGTCAGCATTTGGTTTGGTGCTGTAGTACGTGCCGATAATTGTATAGTGCGCATTGGTAATTTTTCTAATATTCAAGAAAATTCGGTATTACATACTGATGCTGGACTTGAGCTAAATATTGGTGAATATGTCACGGTCGGACATAAAGTCATGCTGCATGGTTGTACGATTGGTGATAATAGCTTGATTGGTATGAACGCCGTAATTTTAAATCGGGCTGTGATTGGTAAAAATTGTATTATCGGTGCTAATGCTTTAATACCAGAAGGTAAAGTGATTCCAGATAACTCAGTAGTGATGGGTTCACCAGGAAAAATTGTGAAAACTTTGGATGAAGATGGCGCGGCAAAAATACGTTTGAGCGCACTACATTATGCTGAACACTTTAAAAGCTATGCTGATTTAAAAGAATTTCACTTTTAAAATTTTAGTAAGATATTTTCTATGCCAAGCACTCGCTTGGCATTTTTATTTA
This sequence comes from Acinetobacter sp. 1130196, assembly GCF_000588095.1. Classification (NCBI taxonomy): domain Bacteria; kingdom Pseudomonadati; phylum Pseudomonadota; class Gammaproteobacteria; order Moraxellales; family Moraxellaceae; genus Acinetobacter; species Acinetobacter sp. 1130196. Next base: position 8,642 of record NZ_JFWX01000013.1, read on the forward strand.
GATAGGAACAACTCGCCTAACAGGGCCGAGTGGGGTATCATTACTTCCGTTTTTAATCTGATTGAATACTAAGGTTGTGCATGAAACTGCTGGCGTTGGAAACTGCAAACGAGCAATGTTCCATTTCATTAATTGATGAAACCCAAGAACTATTTTTCCAACTTGATACGCGAGCGAAAGCACAAACTCAAACCATTCTGCCAATGATTGAGCAGGGCTTAGAGCAAACTGGACTAGACGCTACTGGTTTAGATGCAATTGCCTTTAGCCGAGGGCCAGGTTCTTTTAGTGGTGTTCGAATTAATGCTGCTGTTGCTCAGGCTTTAGCTTGGTCACAAGATTTACCTGTGGTTCCCGTTTCTACCTTGCAAGCTCTCGCACAAGCGGCTTACCGTCTTGAAGGTTTAGAGCAGGTAACTGCGGTACTCGATGCACGTATGAACGAAGTTTACATTGCAAGTTTTGTTCTAGATGAGCAAGGCATCATGCAGTGTATCGATGAAGAAAAATTAATGAACTACGAGCAAGCGGCTGCCTATGCAAAGCATTGCTTGATTGGTTCAGGTGCTAAACTTCTTCAAGCTGATGCAGAGTATCAAACAATCACTGCCACTGCACAGGACATTGCTTCGATTGCACGTGTCTATGCTGCCCAAAAGCAGTGGGTTGATGCTGAACATGCTTTACCGGTTTACTTGCGTGATGATGCATGGAAAAAAATTGCGGATCAGGGTAAAGCAAAGTAAAGGCACTGCGCATGCATATATATTTTGAAGTGGATTTTCAAGAACAAGCACAGCATTACCAAGCTGTGCTTTCTTCTAGAGGCGTGACTGCCGATTTACAGCCGATTGAAAAGCTCAATGCCCGTTTTTTACGTTTAAATCCTGAATTAGCACTTTGTGTAGATGAAAACGGACTTTGGTTATCTGCGAACGGCATGAAAATGCAGCCTGACTGGAAAGCTGAAATCCCACGTTTAAAACGAGCAAGTCTTAAATCGGAAATGATTGCTCGTGCTTGTCAGTTAGGGGAAAAGCCAGTACTGGTCGATGCTACAGCGGGCTTAGGTCATGACAGCTTACTTATGGCTTATCTGGGTGCCCAAATCCAGCTTGTTGAGCGTCATCCGATTTTATTTACTTTACTTGAAGATTCAAAAGCTCAGGCACAGCGTGATCCATTTTTAAGTCAATTTATAGATCGTATTCAACTAATCTTTGCCGATTCCGCAAGCTATTTACAGCAATTAGATCAAGACGCACAAACGGTTGATGTAGTCTACCTTGACCCGATGTTCCCACAGCGCGACCAAAACCAACAAGCAATTAAAAAACAAGCCCAGGTCAAAAAGCAGATGCAACTTTTGCATTTACTTTTACCCGAAGATGGAGAAATGGATTTGGGAGATAATTTGCTTGATTTGGCCAAAAAAGTTGCCAAGCGAGTGATTGTAAAACGTCCACGTCATGCTGTTTTCTTAGCAAATCAAGAGCCAGCTCATCAGTGGCAGGGGGATGCTTGTCGTTTTGATGCTTACTTTCAGTAAGCTTATGTAAGGATAAGTTTTATTGTTTGAATAATGCACAAATATATGTGATATAGTTCAAAAGCATGATTGCTAAAATTCTTAGCAGGCATACACTTATGAAGCCTGACAAAAACGAAATTTTTGAAACCTTTTTATGATTGATCTCAAACCTTCCATTAACTTTTGGCATGATTTTAAAAGTAACCAGCTTGCCGGAATGTGGTTATTTTTGGGGTCAAGACGTTCCTTACAGATCGTACATCCCTCTATTCTTCAACTTATAGTTTGGGGAATATTAGGCGGATGTACCAACTCACTTTATAGCTGGCTCGTAGCTGGTCAAATGGGTGATTTTAACTCCCAAGGCCTAATTGGGTATGCACTATGGCCTTTTATTGCGCTTATTGTTGGTATTTTTTTATCACAGCGTATTAATCAGCCGCGTTTAATGTTAGTCCCAGCCTTACTGTGGCTAGTTTTAGATACCAATATTTTATTAATTCAATGTTTAATTCAATATCTGGGCTCTAATGGTTATTTGAACTTTGTTCCCGACGCTATTTATAACGGTATTTTACCGAGTCTGTTTGTGGCACTTTTTGTGTGGCAAAGTTTGGCAGTTATTTGGGTTTTCTCGCGTGAGCTGAAATGGCCTTGGTGGGAGCGGGCATTGGTCATGGTTGCGACCATTGCAACTATGGTTGTTTGGCAGCTTTCTGTAAAAGATCAGCCTATTTGGAAAGTGGAAGATTCTCCACCTACCTTTGCCGAAGATGCTTTCTATGCACAAAGTAAGTTGCTTCATGATGCGTTAGAGCAAGTCCAATATGGTGAGCTAGCGAAAAGCCACTGGTATTTCTTAGGTGTTGCGGGCGACAGTTACCAAGACGTTTTTAAATCGGAAGTGGTTCGTATTAAAGAACAATTCGATACACGTTTCGGTACTGTCGGACGTTCGATGATGCTAGTCAATAATCCAGATACCCGAACCGAAATTCCGATTGCGTCTAAAACTAGTATAGAGTTGGCTCTACGCCGTATGGGCCAGCAAATGAACCGTGATAGTGATGTGTTATTTTTATATATGACATCGCACGGTGAACAAAACCATTTTGAAATTGAAAATGCACCGCTAGATTTGGGGCAAGTCGATGCGAAATGGTTACGTGAAACGCTTGATAAAGCGGGGATTCGTTGGCGTGTAATTGTCATTTCTGCTTGTTATTCAGGAAGTTTTATTCCTGCATTACAGTCGCCTGATACTTTAATTATTACTGCATCTGCGGCAGATAAAACTTCTTTTGGCTGTAATAACGAAGCTGATTATACGTATTTTGGACGAGCTTTCTTTGACTTGGCGATGCGAGAGCAGTCTTCAATGAAAGATTCGTTTAATGCCGCTAAGCAAACCGTAACCAAATGGGAAGTCGCTCAAGGTGTAGAACCTTCAGAGCCGCAATGGATGATTGGTAAGAATATGGAGCTTATGCTACCTCAGTTGGAAAAATATCTTTTCCCACAGCAAAGCACAGGTAGTGTAAATATTGCTCAAACACAAACAGAGGCTAAAAACGATGCAACTCCTGCAAAAAAACCGCTGCTTTGAAGGTGAGCAGCGCATTTACCAGTTCGATTCTCAATTATTAAAGGGCTCTACTAAGTTTGGTGTTTATTTGCCACCTGCAGCTTTGGAAGGTAAACCTTGCTCAACTTTGTTTTACTTAGCGGGTTTAACGTGTACTGAGGAAACTTTTGCAATCAAAGCCCATGCACAACACATGGCCGCGCAGCTTAGCCTCATACTGATTACACCAGATACTTCTCCTCGTGGTGAACAAGTCGCTGTAGGTGACCATTGGGATATAGGGCAAGGTGCTGGCTTTTATATTAATGCAACGCAAGCGCCTTGGTCTGAGCATTATCAGATGGAAAGCTATTTAATTGATGAGTTATATCCACTCATTTTAAAAAGTTTTCCGGTAAATGCTAAACAAGTTGGTGTCTTCGGACATTCGATGGGTGGCCATGGTGCCTTAACTTTAGCTTTTAAATATCCTGACAAGTTTAAGTCGGTATCTGCATTTGCACCGATTTGTGCGCCAAGTGAATGTGCATGGGGTGAAAAAGCATTTAGCCATTATTTAGGTACAGACCACGATAGCTGGTTGGCTCATGATGCTACAGCTTTAGTCTTAAAAAATGGTGCAGTTTTTAGCGAAATTTTGGTTGATCAGGGATTGGATGATCAATTTTATGAACAACTTCACCCTGAAAAATTTAAGCAAGCATGTTTAAAAGCAGGACAGCCCTTAACTTTAAGACAACATGCTGGCTATGATCATGGCTATTATTTTATCCAGACCTTTATGGATGAGCACTTGCAGTTTCATGCAATCCAGTTAGAAAAGGTAACATCAGCGAGTTAGTGCTGCCATTCCACCTGAAATTCTTGTTGAGCCATACGGTTTAGGTGATCAAGGACAACTTTTTCCAAGTGGTCGTGATCATCTAACTGACTATCAATAGCAACATTTAATTGCTCTGTTTGAGGTGCAAGTGTAATGGTTGCACTAGGCATGAAGATTTTAAAATCTTGATCAGTTTCTTGTACTTCAAATTTGTGCTTCCAATGATTGACTAGACGTTTTGCAATGCGTTTACCATCATTTGTTAATAGATGAGTTGTGCTTTTCATTATCAATCCTCACATTGGTTTAATGTACCTTAACAAATTCGTTTGGCACTTAGCATTCTATAGTAGCAACGTTACGTTGCAAGTTTGAAATGTTGCCATTTAAGCAAGGAAGAGCGGGCCAACTAGGTTCTTTTTTGTTATAATTTTTAGCCTCTCCTTAAACTTCTAGCCAGGTCATCCACCTATGTCCAAGCCTTATTTGATTGCTCCTTCTATTTTATCTGCCGATTTTGCTCGTTTAGGCGAAGATGTAGACAAAGTGTTAGCTGCAGGTGCAGATGTAGTGCATTTTGACGTTATGGATAATCATTATGTTCCAAACTTAACTTTTGGTGCAGGGGTGTGTAAGGCTCTAAAAAAATATGGTGTTAAAGCTCCTATTGATGTGCATTTAATGGTATCTCCAGTTGATCGTATTATTGGCGATTTCCTAGAAGCTGGCGCAGATATTATTACGTTTCACCCAGAAGCATCTCACCATATTGACCGTTCATTGCAACTTATCAAGTCAGGTGGTGCTAAAGCAGGTCTAGTTTTCAATCCAGCAACCCCATTACATTATTTGGACTACGTACTTGATAAAGTTGACCAAATTTTATTAATGAGTGTAAACCCAGGTTTTGGCGGACAAAAGTTCATTCCAATGACTTTAGAAAAATTACGTGAAGCTCGTAAAATTATTGATGCAAGTGGTCGAGATATTCGCTTAGAAGTAGATGGTGGTGTTGGTCCTGCAAATATCCGTGAAATTGCAGAAGCTGGTGCAGATATGTTTGTTGCTGGTTCAGCAATTTTTGGTCAACCAGATTATAAAGTTGTAATTGATCAAATGCGTGCAGAGCTTGCTAGAGTTGGTACTGTGAGCGTTTAAAAAAGCTTATTAAGCTGAGAGTAAACTTGTGGATAACTTTGTTTATAACTTTATGGATAACTGTGTTGATAACCGTATGGATAAAATGTTGGTAAAATAAACAAAAAGAGATCAACCGATTACTCTCTACACAAAATATATAAAAAAAGAACGCTTTGGCGTTCTTTTTTTATACGTATTGGATATTTTATTGTCTGTTTTTTTATTAAGCTTTGCTAAAAAATGACCTGTGCAAAAAATGAGATGGAGCTGTGTAAAACTTTTAAAACATAATAAATAGAAAACTGTAAAAGTGTCATGAAAAGTAAAGCTAAATTTGATTTAATAAGATTTTAGTAAGAGACCTAGATCATTAATGACAGTAAAAATTTTAGCGGTAGATATGGATGGGACTTTTCTTAATTCTAAGAAGCAGTACAACAAAGCACGTTTTTTAAAACAGTATGAACAACTAAAACAAAATAATATTCATTTTGTGGTGGCCAGTGGTAACCAACTTGCAAAGCTTGTTACTTATTTTCCAGAAATTAATCATGAAATTGCTTTCATTGCAGAAAATGGAGCACATGTTGTAGATGCAGGGCAAGAACTCGCTTTTGCTCATTTAAGCAAAGAACAGTTTGGTAAGATTCTAAAAGCGATTGACCCTGCGTATACCTCGACCATGGTGATCTGTGGGAAACAGAGTGCTTATGTACATAGGAGTATGAATGCAGAGGACTACGCTAAAGTCGCTCGATATTTTGAGAAGCTGACAGTTATCGATGACTTTTATACGTTAGATGATCTGGTGTGTAAAATTACTTTTACTGCTCAGGAAAACGAAAGTTTTGCAATTTTTGAACATTTTCAGAAGCAAAGCTTCGTAGCAGATAAGGTTTTAGTGCCTGTTTCTAGTGGCTTTGGTTTTATTGATTTGATCCTTCCAGATCAACATAAAGCGCATGGTTTGAAACTATTACTACAAAAATGGCAGATTGAAGCCAATCAAGTGGTTGCGATTGGCGATAACAATAATGATATCCAGATGATCAAAGCAGCAGGTTATGGGTTTGCGGTTGAAAATGCTATTGAAGCTTTAAAAGCAGTAGCACCTTATACAACACGAAGTAATGAACGAGAAGGTGCACTAGAAGTGATTGATTTAGTTCTTCAGCATCAACCTCCGTTTGCTTAATGACCATAAAAACAATCAATTAAGATGTAAAATTGTATCTGTTTTAAAACTTGGTTATGCTTATACCCCATAGATAAATGGATTGCTCAAGGCAATAAATGATGACGCTGCAACACTTACGCAAGTATGCTTGGTTTGTGTTCCTAATGACTTTGGTCATTGGGTGGAGTGGCGTGTCTGTTGCTCAGATGCCTATGCAGCATGATCTTCATACAATGCCATGCCATAGTAAGCAAATGACACATCACACTATGCATGTTCAAGCTGATGATCAAGCGATGTGTCATCAATCTATGGTTAAAGTTTCTCATCAACATGGTGAACACTGCCAAGACTGTAACCCAGTCCATTGTCAAATAGTGAATCTGGCTTTACAGCAAGCTGTACCAGATATTGAAACATCATTTATTCCTAGTACATCTCAATTTAGTAGTATTTATCAGGCACAGCATTTAGCTGGATACTGGCAAGAAATCTTACGTCCACCAAAAGCTTAATCCTTTCTTAATTATTTTTTTAGTTAAAAGGATTACAGCAATGTCTCATAAAACAATTAGCAGCCTCGTCGCTGTATTTGGTCTATTGGTTTCACCATGGACCCTCGCGGCAATTAAGGAATATCACCTTAATATTAATGAACAACAGGTCAATGTTACGGGAAAACCCCTTAAACGAATTACCGTAAATGGCAAGTTTACAGCCCCACTTCTTGAGTTTGAGGAAGGGGATGAGGCTGTTATTCATGTTCATAACCAATTAAAGAATCAAGATACCTCTTTACACTGGCATGGGTTGTTACTACCGGGGTTAATGGATGGTGTGCCGGGTTTCAATGGTTTTAAAGGAATCGCGCCAAACGGAGATTTTGTTTACCGTTTTAAGGTGAAACAAAATGGCACATATTGGTATCACGCCCACAGTAAAGGCCAAGAACAAGATGGTCTATATGGACCACTCGTGATTTATCCAAAAGGAAAAATACCCGTTGCAGCGCATGAAAAAACTGACCGTGATTATGTGGTGATGCTTTCAGATTTTCATCAGTCTTCTAGCGATAGTATTTTAAAGAATTTAAAGAAATCTGCTGAGTATTATCAAAACCGCCGTGAAACCGTATCTGATGTTTGGAAGCAAGTGAAAGCACAGGGCTTAAAAGCAACTTGGCAAGATCGTTCGATGTGGAATCAGATGCGGATGTTAAAAACCGATATGTCTGATGTGACGGGTTATACCTTCTTAGTTAACGGCAAGACACCAGAGCAAAACTGGACAGGTAACTTTAAAGCGGGCGATAAGGTTCGATTACGATTTATTAATGCTTCAGCTATGTCTTTTTTTGATGTCAGAATTCCAAATTTGAAAATGACTGTCGTGAGTGCAGACGGACAGCCAGTTAAACCTGTTGCAATTGATGAGTTTCGTATTGGTACAGCCGAAACTTACGATGTCATTGTAGAACCTAAACAAGCAAATTATCAGATTGAAGCAGAGTCTATTGACCGCAGTGGTTTTGCCATTGGTACTCTGCATGATGAAAACACCCAAGCTGTAGGGCCAATTCAAATGCCACAGCCGCGCCCACGTGCTTTATTAACCATGGACGATATGGGCATGAGTCATGGGGGTAAAAGCGATCAACATGCTGGCCATCAAATGAACATGCAGCATGACATGTCGGCTATGCCTGAGATGAAAAAAGAGACGAGTCAGGCTAATCATGATCACACAATGATGAAAATGGACCATGACATGAAAGATATGTCATCTGACGGGCATGATCATTCCATGATGCACATGAAGCATGACATGTCGGCCATGTCTGAAATAAATCATGATATGCAGACTATGTCATCTAGCGAACATGATCACGCTATGATGAATATGAATCATGAGATGCCATCTCAATCTGAGAATAAGCCTAAAAATGATGAACCCGTTTATGGCTGGGCAAATGCTTCAACACCAGCAGGTATGAAAGCACTGCAATATAGTGATTTGCAGTCTTTAACACCGCAGCCAGATACTCGTGCGCCCGAGCGTGAATTAGTCATTCGTTTAGGGGGCAACATGGAACGTTATATCTGGACTATTAATGGTAAGAAATTTAACGAAGCTGAACCATTACAAGTTAAATATGGCGAACGTATTCGCTTGAAGTTTGTAAATGACAGCATGATGGCTCATCCAATGCATTTACATGGCATTTTTATGCAATTGGAAAATGGTCAACAAGCTGAAAACTTACCAAATAAACATACCGTTATTGTTCCACCCGGAAAAACCGTTACTGCGTTATTGACAGCCGATGCTTTGGGAGAATGGGCGATTCATTGTCATTTGCTCTATCACATGAGTGCGGGGATGATGAATAAGTTGATTGTTGCTCAAGTAAATGACAGCCAACAACCAGCTCAATCACAGCCACCTGTTCAATCTGAAAATGAGAAAGGAGCTAGTCATGCGCATCACTAAGTTATTTTCTCAAATGATATGTTGCGGTGCTTTCTCGGGTATATCTTTATTTGCTTTTGCTCAAGAACCTTTAACACACGATCATTTACGCGAACATGGTGGACAGGTTTATCAAGCAACTAAGATTGATACTGGCTGGACTCAAAATGAAGAGGGTGAAGGCAGTTTTTCTTCTGAATTGGAAAGCTGGGTGGGAACGGATGAAAATAAATTGTTCATTAAAGCCCATGTTGAAAAGGCCGAGTCGGAAGATGCCAATTATGGCGGTTCAGTACTTTATAGCCGCAATATAGCTGATTATTGGGATGTACAGGCTGGGGTAAACTATGAACGTTTACAACGGGAAGACGAAAAGCAAGAACGTTGGGCTGGTGTAGTGGGTTTACATGGCATGGCGCCTTACTTTTTTGAAACCGATGCTTATCTTTATGCAGGTGAAGATCAGTTATGGAAGTTGAGCCTAGAGACCGAAAGGGACTTACTCTTTACCCAAAAGTTGATTGGTAAGCCCTATTTAAAAGCAAATGTTGTTTTGCAAGATGAATCTCGCTATGCCAGTAAAACGGGGCTATCAAGTTTACAGGCAGGTTTTCAAACCCGTTATGAAATCAATAAAAAGGTCATGCCATTTGTTGATGTCGGTTATGGTTATGAAAAAGGTTTAAAACAAACCGCTTGGCAAACTGGAACCGACTCAGAACATGGTTGGTATTATGGAGCTGGGTTAACACTAAAATTCTAATTGCCGAACAAAAAGTAAGCTTAATGACATGCCATTGGTTTATACTGATGGCATTGTTTTTTGTGTCAGTTATGGTGCAAAGATGGCTTTAGAAAAACAAGAGAATCAAATAAATGTAAATAAAAGCTGCTCAAGCTGTGGGTGTTCAAGCGTAGTAACTCAGGAATATTCTATGCCGAGTGAACTTATGGCAAATAAAATCCAATGGGTGAGTTATTACCATATTCCTCACATGGATTGTGCAGCCGAAGAACAAATGGTGCGAATGGCGTTAGCACCTTATGCTGGACATATTCAAGAACTTGATTTTGATTTGCCTGCTCGGCATTTAGCGGTATATCACAGTACAGAAGCTGAAAAAATTACCCAAACCCTGCAACGCCTAGGTTTAGGGGCAGAGTTACAGCAAACTCAACCTCACTATGAACCCGTTGAAAAGCCTAAAAAGGTACGTGTTAGCTCTTCAGCTAATGCAGCACAAAAACAGGTTTTACAATGGTTGTTACTTATTAATGCAGTGATGTTTTTTATCGAATTTATGGCAGGCATCATTGCGTCATCAACAGGATTAATTGCTGACTCACTCGATATGTTTGCCGATGCGGCAATTTATGGAATTGCTTTATTTGTGGTAGGTAAAAACCTCAATGCTCAATTAAAGGCTGCACATATTTCCGGATGGTTTCAGTTTGGCTTAGCCATGATTGTGTTAGTTGATGTATTACGTCGTTTTATATACGGCAGTGAACCTGTTTCAATTCTCATGATTTTAATTGGCGGTTTAGCGCTTGCAGCCAATGTTAGTTGTCTTTATTTAATGAGAGATCATAAGGAGAGTGGGGCACATATGAAGGCGAGTTATATATTCTCTGCCAATGATGTCATCGTAAACTTAGGTGTCATTATTGCGGGAATATTAGTTGCAATCACTGGCTCTCGTTATCCTGATTTAATTATTGGATTGATTATTGTTTTGTTTGTTTTAAATGGTGCTCGGAAAATTCTACAACTCAAAAATGAATAATATTTTCTGATAAAGGCAAGCTTGAGTTCGGGTTTGCCTTCATTTTTTATTTTAAAGTAAACTGAGTCTTCACATAAGGAGGAACGACCTCCCCCATAATGGGTAATCATGTCAGGACGACCTGACACTATAAAAATTAGTGAATGTTATGGCTTGGGCTATTTTAATTTTAGCAGGTGTATTTGAAATCATTTGGGCATATTCTATGAAAATGTCTGAAGGTTTTACACGTTTAACCCCTAGTGTTATTACCGTAGTTTTTATGATTTTGAGTGTGGTTCTGCTTTCAATATCAATGAAAACTTTACCCCTTGGTACTGCTTATACGGTTTGGACAGGCATAGGTGCAATTGGATCATTTTTAGTGGGTATATTTTTTCTCAATGAACCTATTGGTGCAATGAGAATGATTGCCGCTGTACTGATTGTATCGGGACTGGTTCTAATGAAAATTTCGTCTCCATCTTAAAAGGATAAAGTATGTTGATGTCTTATAAGTATATCAATTCGCCTGTTGGGCAATTAAAACTAGTTGCGAATGAAAATGCTTTGGTGGCAGTACTTTGGGACAATGAAAATCCAAAACGTGTTCGACTGGCAGAGCTGGTCGAACAAGCTGAGCATCCGGTTTTATTAAAAACTGAGCAACAGTTAAAAGAATACTTTGAAGGCAAACGCCGTGAATTTACATTGCCATTAGATTTTGAAGGTACAGCATTCCAAAAACAGGTGTGGACCGCATTACTCAGCATTCCTTATGGCGAAACAAGAAGTTATAAAGAAATTGCTGTTCAAATTGGAAATGAAAAAGCAGTGCGAGCAGTAGGGGCTGCCAATGGTAAAAACCCAATTTCGATTATTGCACCTTGTCACCGAGTCATTGGCGCGGGTGGCGCTTTAGTGGGTTTTGCTGGTGGTCTTGATAAGAAAGATATTTTATTAAAATTAGAGCAAAAATAAGCTATTTTTAGCGCTCGATTTTTTCAGGCTTTTCTAATAAGCTGTCAATACTGATATTTCATATAAAGCGGGTTTTATGACCTCGCTATTTTCTGAAATATTGATCTTTTCATAACAAACTCTGGATGTTCTAAAAATGGCTGTCGGCGACGTAACAATGCCACAAATGCATGTGGTAAAAGGTGTAAAAATTGGCTCAACAGAAGCATATGTACGTTACCAAAACCGACGAGATTTAGTCATTTTTGAGTTTGCAGAAGGTTCAAATGTTGCGGGTGTATTTACTCAAAACGCCTTCTGTGCAGCACCTGTTCATGTCTCTAAAGCTCATCTTGCCGAAGGCAATCCTCGTTATTTAGTAATTAATACAGGTAATGCCAATGCAGGTACTGGACCTACAGGCTTAAAAAATGCTCAAGCTACTTGCGCGAAGTTAGCTGAGCTTGCTGGTGTGAACAGTTTTGAAGTACTTCCGTTTTCTACAGGGGTGATCGGTGAACAGCTTCCAATGGAACGTTTACTTGCTGGTCTTCAACCTGCATTAAATAGCGTACAAGATGCTGCTTGGAATGATGCAGCAACTGGCATTATGACGACAGATACAGTTCCTAAAGGTGCATCTGAACAATTTGAACTTGATGGCATTACTTATACCATGACTGGTATTAGTAAAGGTGCTGGAATGATTCGTCCAAACATGGCAACCATGTTGAGCTTTGTTGCTACAGATGCGCCTATTAGCCGCGATTTAGTCCAAAAGCTATTAAAGACAACGGTTGAGCATTCATTTAACCGTATTACCATTGATGGTGATACTTCAACAAATGACTCTTGTATTTTTGTGGCGACTGGTCAGGCTGGTGGCACTGAAATTACATCGGAAAGCGATGTGCGCTACGCAAAAGTATTAGAAGTGCTTGCTCGTGTCATGAACCGTTTAGCACAGTTAATTATACGTGATGGCGAAGGTGCGACCAAGTTCATTACTGTTGCTGTAGAGGGTGGTGGTAATACTCAAGAGTGTTGTGACATTGCGTATAGCATTGCACATTCTCCACTCGTTAAAACTGCACTGTTTGCATCTGACCCGAACTGGGGACGTATTTTAGCGGCAATTGGCTATGCAGGAGTGAAAGACTTAGACGTGTCTAAAATTCAGGTGTGGTTAGATGACGTTCAAATCTGTAAAGATGGTGGTGCAGCCGAGGACTATACCGAAGAAGCGGGTGCGCGCGTTATGGCACAAACCGAAATTACCATTCGCGTTGATTTAGGTCGCGGTCAAGCCAAGGACACAGTCTACACATGCGATTTATCTTACGACTACGTCAAGATTAATGCAGATTACCGTTCGTAAATATTCAGTTATAATCAAGCCTCGACAAAGAGGCTTTTTTATTAGCCCCATCTTTTGATATTAAATGATTCAATTTAGTAAATCATTTAAGCAGTAACGTTATATGCGAGCAGGTATGCCAGCATGAAGGATAGAGAAGACGTTTTATGAGTGATGCGACTTTAATTGCCAACGATGCAAAAAACATTGTACAAGCGCATTTAGACCGTTTAGGTGAACCAAAAGACAACCGCCTAAGTGAAGAAGCAAAACAACAAAAGTTTGCACAGATCGAAGCAGAGCTCAAAAAACGTGATGCTGTCCTTGTTGCTCACTACTATTGCGATCCCGATGTACAAGAACTTGCAGAAAAAACAGGTGGATGCATTTCTGACTCTTTAGAAATGGCCCGTTTTGGACGAGATCATGCAGCCTCTACACTGGTTGTAGCTGGTGTTAAGTTTATGGGAGAAACAGCTAAAATTCTGTCTCCTGAAAAAACAATCCTGATGCCGACTCTTGAAGCAACTTGTTCACTTGACTTAGGTTGTCCAGTCGATGAGTTCACAGCATTTTGTGATCAACACCCTGACCACACCGTAGTGGTTTATGCCAATACATCGGCTGCTGTTAAAGCACGTGCGGATTGGGTAGTGACTTCCAGCTGTGCAGTTGAAATTGTTGAGCACCTAGACAGTTTGGGCGAAAAAATTATTTGGGCACCAGATCAGCACTTAGGTCGCTATATTCAAAAGAAAACTGGTGCAGATATGTTGCTTTGGGATGGCGCATGTATTGTGCATGAAGAATTCCGTGCACGTGGCATTGCCAACATGAAAGCATTGTATCCAGATGCGGCTGTATTGGTACATCCAGAGTCACCAGAGTCGGTAGTAGAAATTGCCGATGCGGTAGGTAGTACTTCTCAACTCATTAAAGCTGCACAGACTTTGCCAAATGAAAGACTCATTGTGGCAACTGACCGTGGTATTTTCTACAAAATGCAGCAAGCAGTACCAGATAAGATTTTAGTTGAAGCTCCAACAGCGGGTGAGGGAGCAACTTGTCGTTCATGTGCTCATTGTCCGTGGATGGCAATGAATGAACTCGACGGAATTTTAGAAGTTTTACAAAAAGGCGATCAAGAAATACACGTTGATCCAGCGCTAGCTGAACGTGCCAAAATGCCTTTAGATCGAATGTTAGCCTTTAGTGCATCGTTAAAACGTTAAAAAGCCTCAAAATGCTTGTTAAATATACATTTGATAAGGATTTTTAACTTTTTTTGACAATAGGTGTTGACGTCTGAGGGCGTCGCGCCTAGAATGCACACCGTACCGCACGATGTGCGATACAGCAAAAGCTGAGATAGATCGGAGCATAGCACAGCCTGGTAGTGCACCTGGTTTGGGACCAGGGGGTCGTAGGTTCGAATCCTACTGCTCCGACCACTTAAAAGAATATTTTAAGATCGGCGAAGTATCGCATGATAAGCATCATCGGTTAAGCGCCTGTAGCTCAGTTGGATAGAGCATCCGCCTTCTAAGCGGATGGTCACAGGTTCGAATCCTGTCAGGCGCGCCATTTGGTAGCTTGGTACATAGAACTTATTTGATGGTGGATGTAGCTCAGTTGGTAGAGCCCTGGATTGTGATTCCAGTTGTCGCGGGTTCGAATCCCGTCATTCACCCCAATTTCGGAGCATAGCACAGCCTGGTAGTGCACCTGGTTTGGGACCAGGGGGTCGTAGGTTCGAATCCTACTGCTCCGACCATATTCTTGAAAATTAAAAGAAAAATATCAAAGTACAGGCTTTGATAACCTTGATCATAGGCTGAATTACTTCCCGATCGTGTAAATGACATACCACGTTAAATTCTTATTCCCATTCCCAACCTACTCCCATGTATTTTTTTCGTATTGCTTGTAAAATCAGCGAAAAGGCTGTTTTTGAATATATAGAAAATAAATTGGGTATAGCGTTTTTTTGAAGTAATAAAGTAATATTTTAATTAATACTTATATATATCAATACTCTATATCATTAATCATATGTAATATTATTAGTAATAACTATGTAAGATATTACTGTGAAAAAAAGTATTGTTATCTAAGATTTAGTATTAATAAAAACAATGACTTATAAAAAATTACTTATGTTATTACAAAAAATTACTCTTAGAAGTAAGGTTTTATATTATTAATTTTCAATTACTTATCTATTGGTATTACTTTATTACTTCAAATCGATTTCAGATCCTTTAAAAAGACATTTTTATGTTCTTTAGTATCAGACAGCGATCAAATTTTTTACTCATTGGTTCGTATTAGCTTGAAACTGTAGTATCGTAGTAATATGCAGTATGAAAATTTCCTTATTTTTCTCTCAATAGCCTAAGTTTTATAGGTCTTGCCGTTTTATCCAATAGTGCATCTTGCTGCAGTGAAATTGACTTATTTAGACGAACCCCAGGCGCGCGGGTGACTGCGCCGGGCCACGGTCTGATCGATTTAGATGAGAATATTTCTCATTTGATTGAAATTTCTGAAAATCCATAAAAAAAGCCAGCTAATGCTGGCTTTAATGCTTTTTAGAATGTCATGTGACGTTCTTTAAGTCATATTCTTTAAATCTAATCACTTCATCACTAGCCCATTCATTTAATTGCTGCATGCGCGATTGAAGTGGAAGAATTTCATTTTGATAAAAGACCTCTGCAGCATCTTTGATAGATCCAAACCCACCGGTATTGTTTGGTACGATACCCATTAGTTGAGGTGGTATACGAAGTGCTGCTAAAGTATCGTCACGTGTGATGGATTTAATATTTGTGAAATCATCCTTTGCAGCGATTTCAGAAACAGGCAAGATCTGTATACCATCCTTTTTCCCTCCTGGTGCGTAGTAGAATAGATTACGGAAGTTGCCTGGTCCCTTGCTATCTTTCAGAGCCTGTCGTAATGCTGTGATGTCATTCGGATCTTGAGCAGCATCATTTACATATAAGATGAATCCAGCATGTGATCCATTGTTGTAGTACTTGCGACGGAACAGAGTAGCCGATTCATTAAGCCATGCACTTTGTAATGCGGATAGATATTCCGGTGATCCATAAATTTCTTGATCGATATCAGCTTCACGGATATGACAAACTCGATTAGAAAATTCATATTCTTGATAGCCAAGATGATCATTACAAAGTAAGAAGAATTGATCATCATATTCACCACGTCGCATGTATTTTGCTAATGCTGGTTTATATTGCATTACATTTCCAAGTCTGGATCTCACCTCTTCGAGATATGTATTACCACACCAAACATAGTCTAATGCGACCTGTTCAAATGCTTTTCGATTTAATTTTGCATGTGGAATAAATAAATTGGCTAGAAAATTACGTTTAAAAATAATGCCACTGTTCAAGTAGGGCGTCGATTTATAAGACTTTGCCAAGCCATTCATATTGACCTGTGGTTCATACCAACGGCCATTGAACCAAGATTCCAAATAATCCGATAATTCATTGCCATTTAGCACTGGTACAGCATCGCCGAATGTAAAGGCCATTGACTCATGCTTAGTTTGTTTCATTTGGGTTTGAAACATTGGGATTTGGCTTTTTGCAAAACTGACTAAATTTTTTGCTGTCGATAGGGGATTCATTAATAGATCTCCAAGAATGATTGATTCATTTGTGTTTGGCCTTCAAGTGGTTCATTGTGAATTGCATGCATCAATGCCCAAGCTAGATCCGCATGTCCTGTTTCTTCAGAACGACCAGCTGTAAACGTCATTTGTCTTTGACTTGCTGTTAATGTTTTTTTGATGCTCATTAAAGATTGAGATAGATCTGTCCAGCCTGCGTCATACTCAAGCCGACCGTGACGGATCACGTCCATTGTTTTTAATACAAGCCGTGTCTTTACTTCAGGTGAATAGCTGAATTCAGTCACATTTGGGAAAAATTGCTTAACCAGTTGAGATACACCCGTTCCCATTCCAGTGATGTCTACGCCAATGTAAGTCACGTAATAACGCGAAGTTGTTTGTCGAATCATTTCAGCTTGAGCTTTGAAATCCATTCCTCGGAATTGAATGCGTTCTAATACTCGGAACTTACCTCCTGCAACTTTAGGCGGTGCAACGACGACCATACCTGCACTGTCGCCACTTTCAGCAGGGTCATAACCTATCCATACAGGATTATCGCTAAAAGGACGTATATGAAATGGTCTAAAATCAAACTCCCATGCCTCCCAAGAATCCACCATGCATGGCTGTAACATGGCTAATGGAAATATTGATGCGCCATCATCAATAAATTCGCACATCAACAAATTGGCAAATTCTTCTGGTGAGTACTCGAAGCGTAGCTCCTCGATGTCGAACAGATCACAACCGCCATTTTCAGCATCAAGAATAGTGACAATCTGACGCCACATCCGATCTTCGCATAAGCGTCCATTTTTCAATGCATCATGAGATACATCGATATTGAGCTTTTGATCTTTTGATCGACCACGATTGGCTCGCGTGCCAGTCCAGAATGTATATGCTTCATGCGCCATTGTGGATGGTGTAGAAAAATACGTTTTACGCCATTTTTTATGCAAAGCCATTGCAGATGCGACTTTGTTTAATTCATTGAAACCAAACGTCCAGAAAAATTCATCAAAGTAAAAATTACCGTGGTGACCTTGAGCTGTACGATAATTTGTTCCGAGAAATGACAAAGTTGCTTGATTGTTATCTGGTAGAACAATTGGATCTCCAACTAATTCAACACCACAAGCTTCGTATGCAAAACCTTTGATATATTCTTTGAAGATATGCGCTTGAGCTTTTGAAGCAGATAAGAAAATCTGATTACGGCCAGTTTTAACAGCATCGACCAACGCTTCACGCGCAAAATACCAAGTCGCACCAATCTGCCGACTTTTTAAAATGACTCGCGTACGCTGATTGCCAGCTTTGTACCAATCGCGCTGATAGTCAAAAAGACTATCTTCAAAAGCTGAAATGAGTTGTTCGACTTGTTCTTCAGTGAATGTATTGCTTTCTTTTTTCTTTTTTGGTGCCGCATTACGTTTTACGATATTCGGATTTAGGTCAGCTTCATTGCCACCATCTTTGTAGCGTTCAATACGCGCAAATTCTTTGTAGTTTTTAAATAGTTCGCCAAGCTCTTTATAGTCGCCACTCGATTTTTTGTTTTTAAGTGTGAGTGTCATCAAGCGAACGGTCAGTGCTTCTTCAACGCGACTGTCTGATCTCGTTTTGTCCCATTCTTCTCGTGTTTTCCAAGCCTGAACTGTACGTTCGTTTTCGTCCAACGCTTCAGCTATGTCAACGATTTTCCAGCCAAGCCAGAATAAAAATTTTGCCTTGAGTTTGTTATCGAGTATCAGCTCAAGATTAGCCAGTTGAGAGAGTTCGTTCATGTCCTGCGGATCGATTTGGTTTCATCCGCAAACGATGGCAGGCACTGACTCTTTTAGCAGTTCAATGCAGTTGTAAAAGCACTTTTAACAACTGCAAATGATTGAACAACAAGGCTTTGATTGCCCATTCTGCACCTATTGAAATTGCCCAAAAAAACCTTGCAACAGGTGCAGCAAAATGACCGAAAAAACACAGCCGAAAAAATTTAAATCGAAATGGTTTCGAGTTGCCGTGGCTGGTGACACCACCGATGGACGTGAAATTCAGCCTGAATGGATCATCCAAATGGCACAGACATATAGTTTGAATACCTATGGTGCTCGAATCAATTTGGAGCATATTAAGGGCGTTTCACCAGATGGAATTTTCGGTGCGTATGGCGATGTGATTGCGCTTAAAACTGAAAAAGTAGACATCAGTGGTGAACAGAAAGATGCACTATTTGCGCAGATCCAGCCAAATGATAATTTGATTGCCCTCAATCAGAAAAATCAAAAAATTTATACATCTATCGAAGTAGATGAAAATTTTGCAAAAACTGGCCAAGCGTATTTGGTAGGTCTTGCCGTTACAGATAGTCCAGCGTCTCTGGGTACAGAAATGCTTTCGTTCGCAGCGGGTGCTACTGAAAACCCATTAAAGGCCAAAAAACAACGTCCCGATAACCTTTTCACTGCAGCTCAAGAAACCACGTTTGAATTCGAAGAAGTCAAAGAAAATTTTGGCGCTAACTTTCTGAACCAAATTAAAAATTTGTTCAAAACTCAAGAGCAACAACAGCAGCAAAATCAAGAAAATTTCAGCCAAAGTGAGCAAGCGATCCTTGCGATTGCTGAACAGACTGCCGAGCAGGGCACTGAATTTAATCAGTTAAAGCAAAAGCATGAGCAGCTGCAGCAAGAATTCAATCAATTGAAATCAAAGCTGGATCAAGAACCACAACATCAAAAACGCCCTGGTTCAAACAACAGCCAATTTAAGCATGACGAAGAAGAAGTCGACTGTTAATTCAGTCGATATATCTCCCTTTCAAAATATTTAGAGTATAGAAAATGCAATTACTTACCCGTCAGAAATACAATAAGGTGATGACTCAATTAGCAGAGCTAAATGGTGTTGAAACAGTCACTCAGCAGTTCAATGTCACGCCTTCTGTTCAGCAAAAGCTTAAAGAAAAACTTCAAGAGTCATCTAAGTTTCTAAGTTTAATTAACGTTTATATTGTTCGAGAACAGTCAGCGGAAGCAATTGGTATGGGAATCTCTCGACCAATTGCATCTCGTACCAATACAAATAACAGCGATCGTCAAACCAAAGATCCAACTGGAATGGATAATCGCTTTTATTTTTGTCGTAAAACTGATTTTGATACAGCTATCAAGTATCAAAAACTGGATCAGTGGGCCAAGTTCAAAAATTTTTATGCAATGTTCCGTGGTCTGATTATCAAACGACAAGCGCTAGACCGTATCATGATTGGATTTAATGGTACCAGTATCGCAGCCGATACAGACATTGTAGCCAATCCAAAACTTCAAGATGTGAACAAAGGTTGGTTGCAAAAAATGCGTGAAGAGAATCCTTCACGTGTCATGAAGTCTGGTGCCACTCAAAACAAAATTACGATTGGCAAAACAGGTGATTACAAAAACATTGATGCCTTGGTCATGAATATTGTCGACGAAATGATCGATGAAGTGCATCAAGATAATCCTGATCTTGTCGTCATGTGTAACCGAAAAACTGTATCAGATAAGTACTTTCCGTTAGTCAATCAAGATCAACCGAACACTGAAAAGTTAGCAGCCGACATCATCATCAGTCAAAAGCGCATGGGTAATCTGCCTGTTTACTCAGTACCATTCTTTCCTGAAGGCATCATTTTGGTGACGACTTTCGATAACTTGTCCATTTACATGCAAGAAGGTGGTATGCGTCGAGTAGTTATTGACAATCCGAAACGTGACCAAATCGAAAATTATGAATCTTCAAATGAAGATTACTTCATTGAAGATTTGGGTCTTGCTTGTATGGCTGAAAACATCGAAATTCAGGCGGAGTAATAATCCATGAACTTGGCTCGAAAGCACTATCAACAGCATCAAGCCAAATCCGCAGCTGAATCAGCTGCGGAGTTCGGAACGATGCAAAATACCAACGCTTATGAACAGCAATTAATGCAGCTCAATAGCGATAAAAACCGTCTGAAAAATATTCAGTCAAAACAAAACAAAGTCGAACTGAAACGCCAGTTACTACCAAATTACAAACCATATCTTCAAGGCATTCTAGAAGTGAAGCCAGGTGTACAAGATGCAGTAGTCACTGAAATGTTGGTTTGGTCAATCGATGTTGCTGAATACGACTTTGCGTTGGATCTTGCTGAATATGTCCTCAAGCACGGATTAAAACTTCCCGATCGTTTTGAGCGTTCTGAAGCGTGTTTCATCACTGAAGACATTGCCGATGAATTTTTAAAAGTGCTTAAAACGGATGTATCTATTGATATCACTGTGCTTGAACGACTTGAAAGTTTGATTACAGATGAGTCACTGGATAAGTCCAAACGTGATATGCCTGACGAGGTAAAGGCCAAACTTTATCTGGCATTGGGTAAAGCTGAAATGCGTTTGATTACTGGTGAGCAGCTTGTCGATTTAGTACACGCAACTCGTGCACGTGATTTTCTAGAACAAGCTTGCAAACTAGATGATAAATGCGGTGGGCGAACAGATCTCAATAAAATGATCAAGCTTGTCTCTAAGTCACAACCAGCCGTTGCGCCAGCGGTTGAAACTGAATCAAAGCCAGAACCAGAACCAACAACCGAACAACCAGAAGCAACCAACGTTTTGCTGAATCAAAACGGAACGCCTGTCGTCGACGATCACGGCAGTATGGTACCAGCTTCTGAATAAGTGCCCCGCACCGCACTGGAGTGCAAAGGTCGTGATCTTCACATCACAGTAAATCTTCAACGAGCCTTTGCCCCTCCCAGTGCCCTAAGGAGATTCTTATGGGCTTTGTCGCAAACGGCAGTACCACGCCAAGCAACATCAATATTACCAGTGGCACTTTTTTCCCAAGTATTTCACTCGATCAAATTCGGGATGTGGTTCGTATCGATGGTGCAGTAACAGATGCTCGACTCCGTCAATTGGTTCTTGAAGAAATCATCGATACCAATCGTTTGCTTGCAAGCTTGGTCATGAAAGCAGACACATTGGCAGATCTGGCAATAAGCATCATCGATGGTAAGCCAGATACCGAAGTTCTATATTTTTCGGCTGTATCCAACGGTGTAGCAGCCAAAGTAAATGAAAACTATCGGAATTATGACAGTACAAATTCAGGTAATAAAAAAGCTGAACATGCCTTTTTGACTGTAGAAGATTATCGCCGCAACAAGATGTGGGCGATTCAGCAGATTAAAGGCGAAAACCATAGTGTCGTGGAGTTGATATGAGAGGTTTAAAAAATATTTTTTTAGCTTCAACAGTGCTTGGCGGATTGACTGCGTCTACTACAACTCTTCCAAGAGCAATTGGTATAACGACTTTAATATCATCACCAAGAAATTTTTATTTTATTCCGCGTCCATCAAAAAAGTTGAATAAAGTTAGTCAAAAAAAACGTCGATTGAAACGTCGACAAACAGGTAAGTGATATGAGCAGAACCGTCACAGCCGTCCAAAATGACACGATTGACTCAATTTGCTGGCGATATTACGGACGTAGCTCTGGCGTGGTTGAAGCAGTACTTGAAGCAAATCCCAATCTGGCAGACGTCGGTGTTTTTCTGCCAATCGGTACATCCGTGATTCTTCCCGACATCGATACACCACAACAAACCAAACAAACAATACAACTGTGGGATTAATAATGCCAGAACCAACTACGACCACCAGTATTTCAACACTGACATTGAGTGCTGCATCACTACTGCCTTTTATCAATGGTAACGCACTTTTAGGAGCAGTATTAGGAGCTGCATTCATTTCAACTTATGAAAAAAATCTGACAGCCCTTTCACGCCTACGCACCATGCTGCTTTCGACCGGAATTGGTTATCTGCTCGCCCCTGAAATTACTAGTCGGACTTTTATTACCAGTGATGCGACAGCAGCACTGATTACATCGACATTTTCGTTATTTATTTTGATCAAGGCTGTGGACTGGGTAAAAGCCAGCAAGCTTTCAGATCTTTGGAAAGCCTTTCGAGGAGGATCATCATGATTGAATTTCTATTCCAGTTGATCGCTGTTATTGCGTATATGCTCTGTGGCATTCGCATTGTTTGCTTCAATCGAAATGACACAGATTTTCACCGTGGATACTCATTTCTAGCGACATTACTTATTGCATCTTTTATGGGACAAGCTGTCCATATCTTATTCTTTAAAGATCCAGTCACATTGTGGGATGCGATATTTGCAGTCCTTTTGGCTGTTCTGATTTTTCGAGCAAAAGGTAATGTGGCCAAGCTTATCTGGAGTACATCATGATCTTAAAATTTGGTTCAAAGGGTAATGATGTCATTACATTACAACAGCAGCTTAAAAAGCTGGGTTTTAAAGGCGTAAAAGGCAGAGAGCTGTCCATCGATGGTGATTTTGGTGCTTCTACTGAACACGCTGTCATTACATTTCAAAAGCAAAAAAATCTGGTTGCGGATGGCAAAGTCGGAGACAAGACAAGAGCAGCTCTACTTGAACAAAATATCTCGAAATTACTTAAAGATAGTGACTACACAGCAGCAGCTGCACGCCTTAAAGTTTCGGAGCTTGCGATTCGTGTTTTTGGTGCAGTTGAAGGCAGGGGAGTGGGTTTTCTAAAAAATGGAAAGCCTAAAATTTTGTTTGAACGTCACCGTATGTATGCATATTTACGTTTGAAAAAAGGAGCTGCCTTTGCAAACAAAATGGCAGTTGAACGTCCAAATATTGTAAATAAAAAATCGGGTGGTTATCAGGGCAATGAGGCCGAATATGTCCGTTTAGAATTAGCAAAGCAGATCGATGTTGAATGTGCTTTGATGTCTGCAAGCTGGGGCCAGTTTCAAATCATGGGCGAAAACTGGAAAGATCTCGGTTATGCGTCTGCCCAAGATTTTGTCGATCAACAATTTGCTAGTGAATCTTTCCAGCTTGAAGCATTTATTCGATTTATCGAATGGAAAACAGGCATTATCGACGATAAAAAAGTCGCATTGATTGATGCGCTGCGAGCTGAAAATTGGGACGCTGTATTTACTCTCTACAACGGACCAAATTATAAAAAACTTGGGTACCAGGCAAAATTCCAAAAAGAGTGGGATCACTTGGAACCAATTTATGGCGGAGCCAAAGCAGCATGAAAAAACCACAGAGCCTTCGAACACATTTATTAAATGCGATACCAGAACTGCAGCGTGATCCTGAGCGTGTTCTTATTTTTGTTGACGAAGGCAATGTCCGCAGTACTTTAGCGAACGGCCTATCATTTGAATATGCATACACACTGACGATGATCTTAACTGATTACGCCGGTGATTTAGCTGCAGTCAGTATTCCGGTGCTCGATTGGGTTCGAGAAAATCAATCTGAACTAATGGCCAATCTTGATCACGCTAAAAAGGGCATAAAATTTGAAGCAGAGATTTTAGCAAACGACAAAGTCGATTTAGCGATTCAATTGCCTTTGACTGAGCGCGTCATTGTAAAACAGACCAATGACGGTCTAAATGTTAGTTATCCAGAAGAGCCAAAATATCATAAAGCTGAAGAATCCAAAGAAGTCACGCTCTATGATAAAGACGGTACCGTCCTAGCATCTTGGATGTCACGTGAACCTGAAGAAGGACGTTATCTGTAATGGCTGAACTCGAATATCTTTCTGAGCATCTCAATGCATTACTGGCATCGTTAAGTGATGCTGAAAAACGTAAATTTGCAATGATGATCGCTCGAAAGATTCGTGCGAGCCAAAGTCAGCGTATCACACGACAGCAAAATCCTGATGGTAGCTCATATACACCGCGAAAAAATTTACGTGCACGTAAAGGCAAAATAAAACAAAAAATGTTCATGAAGCTTAAAACGGCAAAATTCATGAAAATAGAAAAAATTCCAGATGGCGTGACTATTGGATTTGATCAACGAGTATCAAGACTTGCTCGTATTCACCAGGATGGATTAATCGATACATTAAAGTACAACGGCAGAACATTTAAAGTCAGATATGCACAGCGGATCTTGCTTGGATTTACAGATGCAGAAATAGAAATGTTCGAAAATGAAGTTTTTAATTTTATTGATAAAAAATAATAATCTGAGTTGTTATTCTGTTTTTTACAACTTCACTCGAATGCATTAAACAAAAAGCTGCACCACGATTGCAGCATGAATGCAGATATCAATCGTCGCGTCGAAAATTTGATCCGTTTCGGACGAATCAAGACCGTAACTCCGTCTAAACCCTTTCATACAGTTACAGTCAATCTAGGTGACATCGTAACCAAGCAGTTACGTGTTCTTAATTTGAGAGCTGGCAAAGACTCGACTCATGATTTACCTAGCATCAATGAAGAATGTATTGTTTTTAGCCCCTGCGGAGTTTTAGAGCTGGGTATCGTTGTTGTAGGTCTAAACAATGAAGATTTCCCTACACCATCCCAAGATCCTGATATCAAGCTGCGCATGTTTGAAGACGGTGCGGTCATTAGTTACGACACCAAAAACCATAGTTTACAAGCCATTTTACCCGCTGACGCAACTGCAATTCTTACTGCACCAGGTGGACTCACTGTGAATGCCGATACCACCATCAATGGCAAACTTTTTGTCAATGGCGACCAGACCAACGTTGGTAATGTCCAAATTGAGGGCAGTACTGCCATGACTGGAAACAATACGGTGGGTGGTAGCCAGTTAGTACAGGGATCCAGTCACTCTTCTGGCGATTTTAGTACTGAAGGCGATGTTAAAGCTGGTGATATAAGTCTGAAATCACACAAAACTTCAGGTGTGAAATCTGGCGGAGATGTATCTGGAGGACCAACGCCATGATGTCACGCCAAAACGGTGTCTCTATTTCAGAGCTTGAAAGCATTCAACAATCAATTCAAGACATTGTCACAACTCCGCTTGGCTCTCGAATCATGCGTCGAGACTACGGTTCTATCATTCCCGATCTGATCGATCAGCCAATGAGTGATGTACTTAAAGTCAAGATTTTTAGTGCAATCTACACGCCAGTTACTCGGTGGGAAGAGCGTATCAGTATAGAAAGTATGAAGGTGAGTGATGTTTATTCTGGAGGACTGCAACTGGATTTAGAAGCCGTTCATACACTGACTGGCCAAGCACTCAACTTAAACATTCCGCTGCAAATGGGATCTTCAATATGAGCGTCGACTTTTCACAACTTACCAAGCCCAGCATGGTTGAAGAAATCGACTTTGAATCGATTCTTGCTGAGCGTAAAGAAAAACTGATTAGCTTGTTTGACAGTACTGATCAGGATCAGATTCGTCAGACTTTACAGCGTGAAAGCGAACCACTGACAAAGTTTTTAGAAGAAAATGCCTATCGTGAAGTCATTCTGCGTAACCGCATCAATAATGCAGCACTTTCTGTACTACTAGCTTTTGCTGAAAAGACCGATCTTGATGCCGTCGTAGCTAACTATGGCATTAAACGATTACTGATTAATGAAGCGACTGCAGACAGCGATGCTGTGTATGAAACCGATGATGCTTTACGTTATCGCGCATCTCTAGTTTTTGACTCTTTATCCGTTGCTGGTCCCACCTCTGCATACGAATACCATGCATTGAGTGCCGATGGACGTGTAGCCGATGCCAAAGCATCATCGCCAGCCCCTGCCGAAGCGCTGGTCACCATCTTACAAAATGATACTGAAACAGGTGCAGCAACCGACGCACTATTATCAATCGTACAAAGCTATTTAAATGATGATGTACGTCGGCCCGTCGCAGATCGACTGACAGTTCAATCGGTCGATGTGATCCCTTTTGAACTCACCGCCACAATATTTACTAACAATTTACCCGAATCAGACTCTCTAATTTCAGCAGCCACCGCAGCAGTCAAAAAATATTTAGATGAAAGCCGACGTATTGGCCGGTCTATTTACCTTTCTAAAATTTACAACTTGCTGCATGTGTCAGGCGTTGTTCATGTTGTGATTTCAAGCCCTGCTGCAGATGTTGAGGTAAGCCACGTTCAAGTCGCGCACTGTACCAACATTACGATAAATGCTGGAGAAGCTTGATGAATAAACTTCTCCCGCCTAACTCAACACTACTTGAACGCAATGTTTGTAGTGTGACTTCTGAAGCCACGGACTTAGACGTTAATATTCGAGCAATTACCACACTTAAAAATACACCGAACGATTTCTTACCTTTGATCGCTTGGCAAAACAGTGTCGACCGCTGGAATCGAAACTGGTCAGACAAAGAAAAAATTGCCCAAATTCGTGCTTCTTTTCAGATTCATCAAAAGAAAGGCACAGTCGCAGCACTTAAAGAAATTACCAAAGCCTTTGGATACTCCTTATCAGTGACCGAGTGGTGGCAAGAGCAGCCAACCAATACACCAGGAACATTTCAAATCACCATTGATACCGAAGGCAATGAACTCAGCGAATCAGGCTACAACACCCTGATTGCCTTATTGAATGATGCAAAACCTCTGACACGTGAACTCAAAGGCATTGAAGTTAATGTTGTCTCAGTGCGTGGTGATACCAATATCGCTTGTGCCATGTACGACGGTGAAGACGTCACCATCTATCCCAAACAAAACGAATTTACTCCTATTTGTTGTCCGATTTTTGTCTTCTTTGGACATGACGACACCACCATCTATCCGAGAGCTTAAACATGGCAGAACAAATTTATTATTCAGTTTTCACAAAAAAAGGTCTGGAACTTCTAACTGAAGCAATTCGTAATGGCACCAAGCTTGGGATTACAAGCATGGCCTTTGGTGATGGCGGTGGTTCATTACCTGTTCCGAATGAAAATTTTACATCGATGGTGCGTGAAGTACATCGAACTCAACTAAATAGTCTCGCACCGGATCCAAACAATGCCAACTGGTTACGTGCAGAGGCTATTATTGCTTCAGCCATAGGTGGTTTTAATATTCGTGAATTGGGATTGTATGCTGGCGATGTGTTAGTCGCATACTCAAACTATCCAGCCACCTATAAGCCAAATCCAAGCGACGGTACTGCACGGATTATGACATTTCGCATGATTTTGCAAATTGATAATGTTGCAAACTTTGAACTTGTCATTGATCCAGATGTCGTTCTTGCGACGATCCAAAAAGTTGAAGATGCGAAACAAGATGCAATTAAATATGCAGATGAAACCAAAACGCATACAGTCGATGCTTTGATTGATTTAGATGCAATTACGACGAAGTGGGATGGACGTACCGTTTACGTTAAAGGTTATCATAAACCAGAAAATCTAGCTTTAGCACAACCATTTAAAGGTGGTGGTACACGTATCTATAACGACAGCAGAAAAAACGAAAATGATGGGTTTCTGTGTATCAATGGCTGGGTACTTCAGTTAGACAACAACGTTGTCACACCTGAACAAGCGGGTGCCAAAGGTGACAACAAAACAGACGACTATGAAGCGTTAAAAAAAGTTTTTACATCACGATTAAAAGTTGAATGCGACTGTTTTGCAACTTATAAAACGAGTAAACCGATTGAGCTGTTTACAGGACAAAAAATTGCAGGCAATGGTGCAACAATTTCAAAATATTCAGCAAGCACCACAGGTATTAAAGGAAGAACAGATCCCGCAGGAAACCCGTATAACTACGACCAAGACTGTGCAGTTGTATTTGGGGCATTCTATGGATATTACAGTTACATTAATATTGAAAACTTGACCATCGTTAAAGAAAAAGTCAATGGTGAAGATGTCGGAAAAGTATTTTTTGCGCCTTATATCAGCATGTCCAACCTCCAGTCACTCACAGTAAAAGGCGGTGAGTATGGCTTTTATTGTGAAGATATATGGATGATGAACTGGACTCGCTGTTCAGCATATTCAAAATGCGGTTTTTACATTGGTACAGGGACTTCTAACACTTTAGATACGTGTTGGTCTAAAGAAACAAAAGCGGGTTATTCATCTTATAGAATACATAATTTAGTTTATTCGACGCTAAAAAACTGTTGTGCTGAATATGTTGGAGAAGATGGGAAACCAGCTGAATCTGCATTTCATATCACGAATTCAGATTTAACAATGATTGGATGCGGTATTGAAGGCATTCATGCATATAATCTACTGAGAATCTCATACTCATGGATACGCATCGAATCCCCAAGTTTCATCTAC
This sequence comes from Acinetobacter sp. 1130196, assembly GCF_000588095.1. Classification (NCBI taxonomy): domain Bacteria; kingdom Pseudomonadati; phylum Pseudomonadota; class Gammaproteobacteria; order Moraxellales; family Moraxellaceae; genus Acinetobacter; species Acinetobacter sp. 1130196. The sequence continues at coordinate 37,268 of NZ_JFWX01000013.1, forward strand.
GGAATAGATAATAAATATCGGCATGGAATTTACACGGGTTTGATTGATATTTCGAGTTCTGACTCAGTTGTAACGCCTTCTGGTGGCAGAATTAATACTAAAAATTCAGGAAGCTTCGCAGATGCGGTTAGGGTTGACGGTGGCACATTCAATTATGATTCACCAATGTGGGTAGGAGTGGGCTTTCCAGATGATGTTGCTGACTTTAAAATTCGTATATCAAATTGGGCAGCAATTCTAAATTTAAGCGATTTCGTTGGTCGAAAGTACACATTTAACGGTCGTTCAAAAGAGTGGGTTAATAAAACTCCTACTTCTTTCGTTAATGGATTAATTATCAATGACTTATCAAAAGAAAATTTAAACAGTATCCGTCGAAATACTGTATTTTCAATGCAAGGGAACGCAAATTTAGGAAGCAAAGCTAATAATTATCCTGTTGACGGCTTCGGTGGTGCTATTCTTACAATTGCTTCTAATGATGCCGGACTTTACACAAACGCAGTTCAACTGGCTTTTCCTGTTAATTCTAAAACTGCCTATCTTAGGAATGCGGAATGGGGGGGGGCATACAAAGCCTGGAATTATTTTTATACTTCTGCTAACACGACAGTCACAGCAGACGGTACTCTAAAAGAAGCTTCACCGATCGTCAAATTATTTTCAGATCACATTGAATCTAATGATGAAGCTGCTGAACAAAATCCAGAATTTGAGAAAATTGGGATCGGTCATTATCTTATTAAAAATACGTTAGGATTCGCAAAAGAGGGGTGGTGGATTAATGTACCGACTGACAGCAACGGCAATAAAATTTGTGCAATAAAATATGAAATTTTTGAAAACGGTGACATCGAAATCAAAACATTTAAACGTAAATTTGATATCGAAACAGCTTCTGTTGTCGCTGATGAAGCTCAACCAATAGATATTCCTAACAATATGCACGGTGAACAACGTTGGATTGATATACGGTTGCAAGAGGCTCAAAGAGAGGTCGTTGTCAATGATCTAATGACTTCAGAAGACGAGGAGCTGGTTTGATTAAGAGCTTTTGTATATGACTCATATACAAGTCAATCTGACTGAAACTCACTCATAAACTTGTAAGCCTTTGATCTGAAAACCAACTAGATCACAGGCTATTTTTGTAGTATCCCCTCTTACAAAACCCCACACTTAAATCGTGGGGTTTTAAACTAAGCATTAAAGACGTATCAGTTAAGTTGTAAATTTACTTTTAACAACTGCAACTCAATGAAATTGATCAAACAATTTGTAAGCCTGTGATCTGAAAACTAACCAGATTACAGGCTATTTTTATGGCTCAAGATTATCATCACGGAGTCCGAGTTTTAGAACTCAATGACGGAACCCGTCCCATTCGTACAGTATCAAGCTCGGTTATTGGTATGGTCTGTACAGCATCAGATGCAGATGCAGAAAAATTTCCACTTAACACACCAGTACTCTTAACCAACGTTCAAGCTGCTCTAGACAAAGCCGGCGATCAAGGCACATTAGCACGTTCACTTCAAGCGATTGCCGATCAAACCAATCCCGCAACTGTGGTGGTCCGTGTAGAACAAAAGACCGATGCTGCAGAGCAGACGTCTGCAATCATTGGTGGTTCAGTCAATGGCAAATATACAGGCATGAAAGCATTGCTTGCAGCGGAAGCACAGCTCGGCGTTAAGCCACGTATTTTGGGTATTCCTGGTCTAGATACATCGGCTGTATCCGTTGCACTTATTGCATTGGCTCAAAAGCTTCGCGGTTTTTCGTATATTTCAGCAAATGGCTGTCAAACCAAAGAAGAAGCCCAAGCCTATCGTCAAACGTTCGGTGCACGTGAAGCGATGGTCATCTGGCCAGATTTTTTAGGCTTCGATACAGCCACCAGTGCCACGGCAACGTTTGAAGCAACAGCCCGTGCTCTTGGCCTACGTGCAAAAATTGACAATGAAACCGGTTGGCAAAAAACGCTTTCAAACGTTGCGGTCAATGGGGTTACTGGCATTTCAAAAGATGTGTATTGGCAACTGCAAGATCCAGACACAGACGCAGGCTATCTCAACCAAAATGACATTACCACGCTCATTCAGCGCGATGGTTTCCGTTTTTGGGGTTCTCGCACTTGTTCTGATGATCCTCAGTTCGCGTTTGAAAACTATACCCGTACAGCGCAAATTCTTGCAGACACAATGGCTGAAGGCCATATGTGGGCAGTCGATAAAGATCTTACACCAGGACTCGCGCGAGACATTATCGAAGGCATTAACGCAAAAATGCGTGAAATGACACTGGGTAATTACTTACTCGGTGGTGAATGCTGGTTAGATCCGGTCATCAATACCAAAGAAGTGCTCAAGTCAGGCAAGTTTTATATCGACTATGACTATACGCCTGTTCCACCGCTAGAAAACTTAGTGTTACGTCAGCGCATCACAGACCGTTACTTGGTCGACTTTGCTTCACGTGTAACAGCAGGATAAGGACAAGATCATGGCTCTACCAAAAAAATTAAAGCTTTCGAATCTATATAACGAAGGTAATTCATATCTTGGCCAAACGGGTGAAGTGACTTTGCCTAAGCTCGGTCGCAAGTTAGAAAACTGGCGTGGCGGTGGCATGAACGGCAACATTAAGTGGGATGCCGGTCTAGCTGATGATATCAACGAGATGACATGGAAACTAGGTGGCATCGATAAGTTGATTTTACAGCAATGGGGTGCTGCATCCGTTTCAGCATTCGGTCTACGTTTTGCGGGTTCATTTCAGCGTGACGACACTGGCGAAACCAGTGCAGTCGAAGTCGTGGTTCGTGGTCGCCATGAGGAGATTGATTTTGGTAACTACAAACCGGGTGATGACACGGAAACCACAGTTAAAACCATTTGGTCTTACTACAAACTCACTATCGATGGTGAAAAAATCATTGAGATCGATATTCCTGGTGGCATCGAAATCGTGAACGGTATCGATCTTCAAGAAAAGCATCGTCAAAACATCGGTCTATAAGTTTCCATCCCTCTGTTCATACCCCGTGGGCAGAGGTTTTTTATAAATTTTTTGGAGTTATCTCGTGAAAACATTAGAGCAATTTGAAAATACAGCAGCCATCAACATGGAGGTTCAAACAGTCGATCTGGAAAAGCCAGTCATGATGGGTAATTTAGAAATTAACACATTAGAAATTCGTAAACCGAATGTACAAGCTTTGCAAGGCATCAAAATTTCAGATTTATTGCAGGGTGATGTCACAGCCGTTTGTACGGTATTACCGCGTGTATGCACACCTGAGCTGACAAAATCACAAATCAGTCAGCTTGAGCCAGCCGACATTACACAAATTTGTGGAGTCATCATGCTTTTTTTGCAACCGAAATCAGTACGTGCGGAAGTATTACGCCAAAAGTAGACGATGCGATCGCCAATATTGCGGTGGTGTTTCACTGGCCACCGCAGGCTTACATCGATATGTCACTTAGTCAACTGATGCAATGGCATCAACAAGCCATTGATCGAAATGGAAATGATGCCGAATGAAACCCTTAAAACTTGAAGTCCTGTTTGGATCAAAAGACAGCTTGAGTCCCGTACTCAAGCTGATGATCGGCAACAGTAAAGCTGCTTCAAATGCGCTAAAACGAACCAGTGACGAAGTCAAAAAACTCAATGATCAGCAAAAACAGATCGATGGTTATGTAAAGCAAAAGAAAGCCACCGAGGAAAGCGCCAAAGCACTTAAAGACATGCAGGATCGCATTAAAACCTTGCGCCAGCAGATGAATAGCAATCCAAGTGCAGAATTAACACGTGATTTTGAAAAGGCCAAAGCAGCAGCAAAACGGCTGAAAGATTCGCATCAGCAAAATACACAGCAGCTGCATCAACTTCGTACTGAGATGAATCAATCCGGGTTATCTACCAGTAACTTATCTCAGCATCAATCTGAATTACGTCGTCGTACAGATCAAGCAACATCAGAGCTTGAACGACAGCGCCGAACACTCCGTAATTTAAACAATGTGCAGCAGCAACACCAACGCTACAGCCAAAATGCACGTACAGCAGGCATGACGGGAATGATGATGGCTGGTGCAGGCGTAGGTACACTTTATGCAATGCGCAAACCGATCGATGAGTCAAAGCGCGTCGACATCGAAGAGAATCGGATTGCATCATTGGGTTTTGGAAAACAAGCCACTGAAGAAGCAATTCAATATGCCAGAGCGATGAAAACTTTCGGTACCAGTACGCTTGATAATTTAACGTTAGTGCGTGACGGTGTAACTGCGTTCGGCGATGTGCATCATGCACAATGGGTCGCACCAACGTTGGCCAAGATGAAATTTGCAAATGAAGCCATGTATGGTGATCACGGTGTCGAAAATGAAAAAAAATTCATGGACATGCTCAAAGTCATCGAAATGCGGAATGGCTTAAAAAGCAAGGAATCATTCACAGAGCAAGCCAATATCATTCAGCAAGTCATCACGGCCACGGGTGGACGTGTACAAGCAGAGGAATGGTTAAACGTCATCAAAACAGGTGGTATTGCTGCAAAGGGTATGGATAACAAAGCCTTTTATTACAAAATGGAACCACTGGTGCAGGAAATGGGCGGTTTTCGTGTCGGTACCTCCATGATGTCTGCTTATCAAAACTTGTACCAGGGTAGAACCACGCAGCGAGCAGCTGCAAATCTCGATAAATTTGGTCTAATTGGCGATTATTCAAAGGTCAAACACAATAAAACCGGTGATTTGTCTTATCTCGATATCGGTGCAATTAAAAACGCTGCATTGTTCAAAAAAGATCAGTTTGCATGGATGGAGCAAGTACTGGTACCGGCTCTAAATGCCAAAGGCATTACCAAAGAAAGTGACGTCATCGATGCGATCGGCAGTATTTTCAGTAACCGTACTGCATCAAACCTTTTTGCTCAAATGTATATGCAGCGTGATCAGATTCATAAAAATGCCAAGCTAAATGAAGGTGCCTTTAACATTGATCAGTTAGAGAAACAGGCACAAGGCACCACGGCTGGTAAAGAGCTGGATGCAAAAGCAAAACTCCACGATGCTTATTTACAGTTTGGCCAGACCATTTTACCGATCTACACACAAGCATTAATCATGGCATCCAATGCCATGCAAGGCTTCACAGGCTGGATGCAGCAAAACCCAACACTGGCCAAAGCACTCGGTACTGGCCTATTGGTTATTGCTGCAGGGCTAGTGGCCATTGGTGGATTGCTCTTGGTATTTTCCCCGCTTATTTTAAGTATGTTGAGCCTAAGGCTCATGATGGTCACATTGGGCGTTCAAGGCAGCGCATTAAGCTTCGTATTTAAGATGCTGACATCGCCATTTAAAGCCCTCGGCTCAGCTATCATGTGGATTGGTCGAATGTTCCTATTAGTCGGTCGTATGATGATGGCTAATCCGATTCTCTTAGCGATAACGTTACTTGCGACAGCAGCATATCTTATTTATAAGAATTGGGATCCAATAAAGACTTTCTTTAGTGATTTATGGAATAAGGTCGTATCTGCATTTCAAACTGGAATTAATTGGATTAAAGGAATTATTCAGTCTGTTGATACTGTTTTTGCCAATAATCCTATCTTAAATTTCCTTTTGCCATTTATTGGCATTCCTAGAATGATCATAGCTAACTGGTCAAGTATTACAGCTTTCTTCAGTGAAGTTTGGACATCGATTACTTCAGGAGCAAGTGAACTTTGGAATTCTATATCGCTATTATTCAGTCCTATTGGACAATGGTTTGCAGAAAAATGGGATGAAATTAAACGATCAGCCGCCACGGCTTGGAATAGCGTTATAGGTTATGTTTACAATGCTTGGGAAACACTAAAAAATGTAATTTCTAATAATCCATTGCTTCAGAGAATAATGGACGGGTGGAACACCATATTTACATATTTGGGGACACTTAAAGACAAAATGTTGTCTATTGGAAGCAATATTATCAATGGATTGATAGATGGTATTAAATCTGGATTCACGCAACTTAAATCTGTATGGGGAATGGTTAATAATTACATGCCAGATTTTATGCGAAAGAGAATGGATATTCATTCTCCAAGCCGAGTCATGGCTGGTCTCGGCGGTCACATCATCGGTGGTATTGGCATGGGTCTTACTCAGGCATTTCCTGAGCTCAAGAACAAATACAATCAGGTCCTCAATCTATTTACCAATAAATCTCAGTCACCGGTCTTAGATCAGATTGATATTGCTGCGCCGGTAATGTCTAAGATTCAGGCAGCGCCAAATCTTACCCCAAGCCGTCAGTCTTCATTGGCAGTGGCAGGGGATACCTACACCATTCACATTCACGCTGCACCAGGACAAATCGTTCAAGATCTTGAACGTCAAATTGAACAAGTCGTCATGCGAATCCAGCGTGACAAACTGGCGCGAGTTCGTACCATCATGTCCGACCAGGAGTAACTATTATGATGATGATCTTGGGCATGTTCCCGTTTAGCATTCCGACTGCCGTATATCAGCAGCTACAGCGCAGCACAAACTGGCGGCATCCAAGCAATTCCCGAGTGGGTGATATGCCAGCCTATCAATTCATTGGCCGTGGCGAAGACACTATTTCACTTGAGGGTAGTATTGTGCCTGAGTTTGGCTCTCAAATGAGCATCACCGCTTTACGAGTCATGGGCGATACTGGTAAAGCATGGCCACTCATCAGCGGTAATGGTAAGGTTTTTGGGCTATATCACATCGATGATCTTCAAGAAACTCAAACGATTTTTTTTTCAGATGGCACACCCAAAAAAATTGAATTCAGTTTGAAAATGACGCAGGCACAGAAACCAGGAACATTAATCGGCAATACTGCTGGCAAATTAATAGGTTTACTATGACTGTACTTTCCACACTCAATGATCTGGCTATTGATGTCTTAAAGGCAAATCCGCTTCCCATTTTTAAGCTAATCGTCGATGGCTTGGATATTTCATCCAAGATCAACAATCGACTCATACAGATGCGTATCGAAAATAAACGTGGCTTTGAAGTCGATACGCTAGATCTCTCACTTTCAGATCACGATGGTTTGCTGACAATCCCAAACAAAGGGGCAATTCTTCAAGCATGGATAGGCTGGCAGCATTCTGGCTTGGTCTACAAGGGCAGTTACATCGTCAAAGAGGTTGAGCATGCCGGTGCGCCCGATGTTCTTCGTATTCGAGCAACCAGCGCAGATATGAAAAAGTCACTCAAACAGAAAAAAGAGCGTAGCTTCGATAACATTGCTCTTGGTGATTTAATACGACTGATTGCCCTTGAGCATGATCTTAACGATAGTGTTGCAGCAGATCTGGCCAGCCATAAAATTATTCATATCGATCAAAATGAGTCAGATGCGAATTTGATTACTCGTTTAGCCGATGAACACGACGCGATTGCGACCATCAAAAATGGTACCTTACTTTTTATGCCCAAAGGCCAGAGTCAGACCATATCTGGCCAAGATCTACCGACTTACAAGTTGACCAGGGCAATGGGTGATGATCATCGCTATAGCTACAGCGATGGCGGTGAAGAAGTCACTGCAATTCGCGCGTTTTATTACGATGATAAAATGGCTAAAAAGCTCGAGGTCATTGTCGGGGATCAATCGAACCAAAACATCAAAGAGCTACGTCATATTCATCGAGACAAACAAACCGCGACACTAGCTGCTTCAGCTAAATTGAACCACTTCAAACGTACCAGTGAAACACTCAGTTATAAGCTGGCCAGAGGTGTGCCAGACATCATACCAGAGCAGACTTTTCTATTTGTTGGGGTTAAGGAGCAGATCGATGAAATCTACTGGCTCGCGACCACCATTACGGACACATTGGATGCTTCAAGCGGTTACACCACAGATCTGCAGCTCGAAGTGTTTTTCCCGGATGCAGATGATGTATCCGAACTATTTGAAGATCAGTTTGTCTTAGAAAAAGATAAAAAATGGACGGGCGTGGTGGTGTATTACCAAGACGGTGAAAAGGCAATAAAACTGACCAAGGGTGATCAATCCAATCCAAAACATTTTACCTATCTGTACGTGACCAAAGCAGGCGCACAGCAACGTTTAGATCGTGAATATGCTTTACTGGATCTCGAAACAGGCAAATTTTCAGCACATAATGAGCTTGATATTAAGCCTTACACTGGCTTGAAAATCCAATACACGATTGGAAAATCTATATCCCCACGCTATTGGGCAACACTGGGTGATCAATCTAATCCCAAGGTGATTGATAAAGTATTGAAAAGTAAAAAAGCGGCAGAAAAACGCTTAAAACGGGAATTGCCAAGACTCAATGCGAAGAAGAACATGCTGGAGCAAGTGAAGGAAGCAAAATAAAACAACAAGGTCAGATTCAGAATCTGGCCTTGTTTTATGAACGAATCAAAAATTATAAATAATCAACTCATTACCATTATGCTCTTCATGAGCAGCTTTTGAGTTCACGGACCAGCGGATCTTACGATGTGTCATTTGATAATCTTTAAATAGCTCGCGCACTTCTGGCACATCATTCAAGCTCAAAATAAACTTGCCCTTAATCTGATCCAGTTTGTCCTTCAGCGTATAAAAATCATCTTTACTCCAGATGCCTTTGCCGTAGACGTTTTCACAATCCCAATAGGGCGGATCCAGATAAAACAACGTGTCTGGGCTATCCAGTCGAGTAATCACATAATCATAAGATCGATTTTCGATAACCACATTCTGCAAACGTTCATGTATCGACACCAGATGTTCACGTAAGCGTTCACCTAAGCGCATGCGGTTTGCTCGATCTTTTGAATAAGTAAATGAACCATCAAGTTGGCAACCAAACGCAGAGCGTAGCAAATAATAAAACTTCACCGCCCGTTGAATATCAGTCAAACCAGATTGATCGCGCTTAAAATCATCAAACTGAGTTCGAGAAAATAGCAGCAACTCATATTCAGCTAGAAATGCATCAAAATGAAATTTCAACACTCGATATAAATTGATCAAGTCGTCATTAATATCGTTAATCACTTCAACAGTAGAAGCTGTCTTTTTAAAAAGTACCCAGCCAGCACCACCAAACACTTCAACATAAGTTTTATGTGCGGGCAGCATATCAATAATCGTTCTGGCCAGTTGAGATTTCCCGCCAAGCCAGCCACTGAAGCTGTGGCCACTAGGATTGTATTGCGGTGAGAGGTTTTGTGTCATGGATCTTACCTGATGAGGTCGGATGCTCTGGGCATTCAGGTAAGGCACTCAAGGTGCTCTGGAATTGATTTAAGGTTTTACAGCGAGGACATTTAATTTCAAGATTTCTAAAATTATCAATTCTCGCAAGAAGTTTAAAACAACAAATGCATTTCATATTTTGCATGATATTTTTTCAAAGCAGAAAAAACAGATTTAATAGTAATAAATCTCTACATAAAGTACAAATATATAACCGATTTATCTATAATGGACATAAATATAACCAGAAAAGCGACTATGGCATCTAAAAACTGTTTTTTATGTCCCCACTGTGCATCTAAGTTTTATTTGAGGACCAGCAAACTTGAGAGTCCCTTATTCCGAGTAGTTTACTTTCAATGTTCAAACATCAAGTGTGGATTTTCTGCCAGAGCAGAATTCGCAATCACACATCAAGTCGCACCTAGTGCAAACCCTAACCCACTTGTAAATTTAAAAACCTATGGTCATGAAGCTGATCAACGAAACGGAGCACTTAAAACGTGAGTAATTTTGATTCAAAAATTTCAACCATTGCGATCGGTATTATCCAAGCCATGCAAACGGCTCAAGCAATTTATATTGTCGTGGCTAAAGCAATGGACTCAGTTGAAAGCACAAATGCAGATAAGTCTGGAGGCGATAAAAAGGCATGGGTGATGGCTTATGCAAAAAATATTGTGTTGGCATTAGGAGACAAATGGGACGAGCTTGAATCAAAAGTTTCATTGTTCATCGATCAACTTAAATCAGCATATAACGCGGCAAAAGTCCTTTTTTAAGGGCTTTTTTTTTGGAGGGCTTATGAATAAACATTCATTTTTAAAACCTATCTGGTCTGTATTGTTTGGAGATTTTATTCTTATTAAATCAAGAGCAGTTGGTAAAACTATTCCAATGCCCTTAGTAGCCAGAATAATTGAGTTAGAATGGGATTTCTCAAAAAATTTCTGTTTTAATCCATCTCAAATATCAAAAGTTAAAGATAGAAAATTACGCAAAGCGTGCTATCAAGCTTTTGCGCTATATAAAAAATCTTTTAAACCTATACCGAAGCCTAAATTAAAGATCTGGAGAGATGAGTGGCCAAGATTAATCAAAAGGGCAACTCAGGTTTGGTCGGATCATGCAGTGGATGCTTTTTCATTTTTTTCGCATTGTGTTGATCAGAAAGCCAAGTTTGCTGCTCAATATGAATGTAGATGGGATTTGGGTAAAGAGCTATGAATCCAGAAGAACTATTCGAATTGTTTTTTCAAGACATCACGCCAGATATGAATCCACCAGGTATGAAATATCATTGTGAAGCGATGCGCAGCTGGTGGCGCGAACGCTTTATGAATGCTTATTACGGTGTAGAAGAACCGTGGAGATTACGCAGTTGGGCAGAAGCACCACAGATGTGGTTGAAAGGGTATAGACAGTGCCAGAAAAATGAGACGCAATAGTCTCATTTTTCATAATAAATATAAGTTAATTCTTTGGCGTAGAAATTAATAAATTTACCATTTTTACTTAATTGAGGAGGCAATTGGCTAAAAATATAAACAGTAATAGGTTGCGGTTTATTATTCTTAGTTCTTCTTGCAGCAAGTTGCTTTAAAGTTTTTTCTGAAAAACGACCATTTTCAGCTTCATTAGCAATTTTATTTGTATATAACATCAAGCTTGGATTTTGATTTAATTCATCAAGCTGGACTTTTTTACTGAAAGTAAATTGAATCCCGTTGGGTTTAGGATTAATCCAAGCTGTTCCATAATATATTTTTGGTTCTTCCTCAAGATCTTCGATATTTGTAACTTCATCCATATTCACAAATAAATCACGAATATGAATTTCTTCATCATTATAAATTACTGAAATATCAGCATCATCATTAAAAAGTTTAACCCAACTCGACAATGCTTTTTTAGATGGTCTTACACCAAATTGGCTTTGTCCATTTGTAGTGCCTGAACTATTGGTGGTAGGGTCAGTTAAGGCAGATGCACCTTGTGTAGCTGTTTCAGTTTTTTTTGTTGAAGGCTTATCTAAATTTAAAAATGCAAATTTATCCGAAATATACCTTCTTGGTTTTGACTCTTGACGTTCCTGTAGTTCTCGTTCGATTTTTTCTATTTTGTCTTTTTCTTTACAAGCTGGAGTATGATCACCGACATAAATGTAATAAGGTTCTTTTTTTCGTTTTGAAACTTCTTTTAATAAATTCGCACAAGTTATCTGTGCGTCACAATTCTCATCTATACATTCAAATAAATATTTAGATTTAATATTTCCCAATTCACGCTGATGATCTGCTTCCGCTGTAGTAATTATTTGGCCAGTTTCTAAAGACTTTGCTAATGTAATCGTTACCATTTTACCAAATACTCAATGTAGGTTTGTTCCCAAAATTTCATAAGTTTATTTCACTGCCTTATAAAATTTTTGTTCATATTTTTTAGCATCTGTTGGTGTCATTTCACGATCAAGACGAAGTAAAAACAGGCCCTTTTTGTACATATATTGATTAGTCATGGGCATCGCCAAATGTACGCTCTTAATATAATTATAACGTCTTTCCAAATCTGCCTGATTCCTAAATTTCTCAATTGTACCGCCAATGAAATCGTCAGGATTATCACTTTCGTAATATCCATCACTTTCAAACTTTGGATCAATTAGTGGATCTGGCCACGAAACTTTTTCAATGTACTGATTAGGACGACCAAGCTGTTTATTTAAATCATTTTTTTCATTGAATGGATACAGAAAATCTAAACCTTTAATATCAAGTTTCAATGCGACTTCAAATGCACTTTGAGCAAAACTTAAATTTGAAAAAATTGAGATGGATATCAATAAAAAAATACGAATCAAACTTTTACCCATGAAATTTAAGTCCTAAATAAATTTTCTTCAAAGTTTTAAATCAATTTTCAATTGGTAATCCAATTGCTTGAATAAAATCATCCTCAGTAATAATTTTTATATCATGACCCTGTTGCTGCCATTTTTTTGCTTCTTCAAATTTTCGACCATAGCTAACATGTGCCCAAGCTTTGTTACCTTTATTACAGATTACTAAATAATTTACAGTGGTAGTCATATCATCAATGAACTTACCGCCATTGTTCTCAATTAGAGCTTTCCAGTCTTTTTTCTTGAAACGGCTTGAAGTACCTGTAAAACAATAAAGGGCATTTTCAATTAGTAGTTGACCTTTAAAAAAATCAGGATTATCTATTGTTTCAATTTTAGTTCTCAATGTGCCATGATCATCTGGATCAACATACCGTTTTATTTGTTTGAACAATGCTTGAATATCAAAATCTGTTAAATCATCTTGTTTAGTTCTTACAGGACGTAACGATGTATAAACTTCCTGAAAAAATACATCATCTTCTAAATAGTCATGTTCTTTCATCCAAGTATTTAAAGCCTTAGCTTCATCTATACTCAAAGTCCCATCGCAAACTCCCCCAGCCAATAGCCCGTGAAGCCGTTGAACATCTCTAGTATTTTTTGAATAGAACTTTCCTGAAATAAAAATCTTAATCACTTCAACAAATTGTTTGCACTTTTCTTCATCTAATTTTTGCGAACCAATAACTGTTTGACCTAATAAGTGAATTAAATGATCAAAAGGATATTGACAATAGATTTCAGGATTTCTTTCCATCCATACCTGTAAGGCATAAATTTCTTTCTTATTGATTGTATGATCTAAAATAATGCCTTCTAAGAATCCTAAAAAATTATTTATTTCTTTATCAATTATCGCAGTCCCCATAAATCTATTTATTAGTTCTTCATCTAAATTTTCTATTTTTTTATCCATATAATCCAACGTCTTATAAAAATAGTGAATCACTATCTTGACATAGTGGCACACTATAGGCAACATGTATTTACACCGCAAAATCGGTGTACAGGCGTGGAAACCTGTTTTTGAATGTACAAGAGAGCAGAAAACATCCGCTCAAAGCGGCTTTTTTTTGCCTAAAATGTCTAATCGGCTATACTCGTTATGGCAGATCGGGCAGGGCAGCTTTTAGCTGGCCGTTTACTCTTGTACGGTATTTCCACCCCTGTTCGGTCTGCCACCATTCTGTGGAAAGAATGGCGGTAGGTTCAAAACTTACACAAGAGTAAATAGTCATGAGAAAATCAATTCATGTGCAAGAGCACACTGCTATCTATAGCCTAGACACCTATAACCAACGTCTCCGCCAGCTCCAACGTCAAAAACGCCTAAAAATCCTGTTCGATTGCATGGGTTATTTCTGTATCTGCTTTCTTACGTTCTCCTTATTATTTTTGGGAGAGTAATCATGCATCCAGCCATCATCGCATTTCTATTTTTTCTATTATTAAGCTCAATGTACTTACTGGTGGGAGCATGGCAGCTATGACCACATTCGAATTACAACATGCAGTTTTTATCCAAAACGACCAAATCAAAACAGATAGCCTAAAAGTGGCCGAAGTCTTTGGTAAACGCCACAGCGACATTATTCGTGCAATAAAAAACATAGAATGTTCACCTGATTTCACTGAACGCAATTTTGCGCTCAGTGAATATGAGGACAAATCAGGTCGTGCTTTACCCATGTACGAAATGACCAAAGATGGTTTTGTCTTCCTGGCCATGAGCTTTACAGGTGCCAAAGCTGCCCAAGTTAAAGAAGCCTATATCAAAGCCTTTAACCACATGGCAGAAGTGCTATACAAACAACAAAATCAAATCCAGACCATCGATGTTGGTTCGGTGGTACGTCTACGCTCAGGAAGTCCAGATCTCACCGTAAATCATGTTTTTGATGACGTTGCAGAGGTCATTTGGTTTAGAGGAGGGCGAATTGTCCGGGAGCAATTACCTATTAGTTGTCTAACCTTAGGCGAAAGTGACCGTTTAGCTCCAACTGTCAGCTATACCCTCGATACGTTTTGGTCAAACCTATACAACTATGGTGTACACAACCTTAATCACAGCAACCGTACCGATCAAATCGCGCTTAACATTTCCCAAGTCGTCGATCTTTTCCCACAACTATTCACCAGAAATGACCTGTTGCAAAACTTGCCACATAGCAAACCACCATATCCACAATATGTCGAACACAATGTTCCCATGCAAAGTCGACTTGAAAGAAAAACTGTCCGCTGCTGGATATTTCAAGGCAATCATCCAACCATGATTGATGTAAAAGCAAAGGGGTAAGTATGAACGAAAACATTATTCCCTACGTACCTATTGCAGCGCGTGTACAAGCAAGCAATCCAAACAGCCAGCTTGTCTGCCAGCAGTTTTTTAATATGGTCGATCAATTGGTCAAAGCACAAATTACATTTAATCACGATACAACAATCGGATTTTTATCAATTTGTCCTGATCAAATTAACGATTTAATAGAACAACTTTCAAAAACTGATCATTCAATAGATAAATTAGATATAAAAATCTTAGAGTTAGCTCTAAATGATTTAACTTATCCTAAGTATTTGGGAGTACATCAGGTTACCAGTCCAATCTGGAATAACACCTCGGTTGCAGTCTGGCAATTTCAATTAAATAGAATTGCGAGAGATAAAAACATGCAACCTTATGACAATGATTTTCTATTAGATCAAGTATTAGCCACACTACGCATTTGGAGAAATTCACTCGAAGCCGTCGGAAACGACACTCAGGTGACTTACAACAACAATGATCTGATTTATAAACTCATAGATCTTGAAGACAAACTTGAAAAAGTTCAGGATCAACTAGAGTAAAAATTGAATTAAAAAAAGCCCACGTTTATGCGTGGGCTTTTTATTTATAAGTCATTATTTGGGTTCCACATCTTTTGCATACGCCTTACTTAAGCCAAGTAATGCAGCCTGTCCTTCAGGGCTTAACTGTCTATAGGCCTTTAACAACACACTTTCTTCACTGGTTAAGCCACTAAAGTCCGGATCTATTCCAAGCAATACATAACGAATATCAACGCCTTGTTTCTGCAATCGGTTTAGATATACCCACTGGTCCGGCACATTCCCACGTACATATGCTCCCAGCGTATTTTCACTTGCTCCAATCTCACGTGACAACGTTTTAGCACGTAAATGCTTGTTATCCAGCTCAACTTTGAAACGATGAGCAATTTCACCTGAAATTTCAGGGTCAATAGACGGCATAAAAATATTTCCTTTATGTATTTAAAGAACAAAATAATGTGCTATAGTGTGCCTTAGCATACCACTATTACCTAGAGTACCGTATGAGCAAACAAATTTCACCTTACGCTACGCGTCCTAGATCTAAAAAGATTAATGGTGGGCGTGTCCGCTGTGTTGTGTATCTACCCAAAGAAGAAGTGGACGAACTCGACGCTATTGTTGAAAAAACTGACATGAGTCGATCAAGTCTCATCGCACAAACCTATTTCGTTGGAAAACAAGCAACCACTAATTAACGAGGTAAAAATCATGTCAATCCAACCAAGACGCATCAAAAGACAACTTCGTGATAATCGTTTCAGCATCAATCTAACTATCGATGAAACTAATCTACTTACTGCAGCTTCAAATCTTACTGGAGTTGAAATCAGTTTTTTGATCCGTCAGATGGTTATGAAGCAAGCCATTAAAACGCTTATCGAAGATCCTGAAGATGATTTTAATTTGCAAAAATTCTTAAGTGAAGGCGCGCAAGAACAGCTTTCAAGGAGCTGAAAACATGCTCACAAGAGAAATCGTACTGACTGAACAAGAACTCAAAATTGTGCAAGAGGTACAAAAACAACTTGGCTTAGCCACAGTTGAAGAAACTATGGAATACCTAGCAAGAGAACGCATTCAAGAAAAATTGTTAAATCTTGCAGGTGAAGAAGTAAAACGCAAACAGCACTTTTTTTAAGGCAGTTCAATCAAGATGATGTTTCCAGAAACCAAAGCTTTAGTTATAGATAAACTCATGGACGTTTATAGCTTTAAGTTAAAAAGTGGTAATAAATTACGTGGCAGATGTCCGTCATGTAATCATAAAGAAGCATCAGCATGGGTGCACCCTGACGAGCCGTGGGTAGTATTCTGCCCACGCAAAAATAACTGTGGTACCGAAAACCATGTTAAAGAACTATTTCCCGAACTATTTGAAAAATGGGAAAAACGCTTTAAACCAACGCAAGAAGATCCACTTAAAACCGTAAATGCCTATTTGGTTGAAGGGCGTGGTTTTAACATCGACAAACTCAAATCACTCACATATACCCAAGAGTACTATAAAGATCCAGATCTGCATGTTGGATCTATCACCATCCGCTTTCCAATAACAGATCAGCAGGGCAATGAAGGCTGGTGGCAACGGATTTTAGATGAACAGGGCGTTTTAAAGAAAACGACCTTCAAATTCGGATGGTCATCTCAAAAGCATGCATGGCTCACACCAAACACAAATTATTTTGAATCAAAAGAAATCTGGATAACCGAAGGCATTTTCGACACCATCGCGCTTTGGCTATCTGGTATCACCAGTTTTTCAGCATTAAGCTGCAATAATTATCCTTCAATTTTCCTAAACCAAATTTTGGCTAAATGTGCCGAAACAGGCAAACCATTACCTAAACTGGTTTGGGCATTTGATAATGACCAAGCTGGCCATGATGGAATTTTAAAATTCATAGAGCAAGCCAGAGCCGATGGTTTTGAATGTGAAGCAGCACTTCCACCAGCCGGTCGCAAAAAAACGGACTGGAACGATCTATACAAACAAGATCGACTTAAATTTACAGATATTGAAACCTACAAATATTACGGTTCATTGCTTATTGCAGAAAAAGCTGTGGATAAAGGCATACTTATCTACAAGCATAAAGGTACCAAGTCATTTCCATTCGACTTCAACAATCAAGTCTATTGGTTCAAGCTCGATATGGATAAGTACGATGACTATATGAAAGGCATCGATTTTGAAAACGATGACAATCAAGACTGGGCACAGGAAGAAAAAGACCAAGCCATAGCAGAACGTCGTGATGCAGCAATCTTAGCTGCTGCCGATGCAAAGCTCATCATGGATTGCCGTCCACGCGGACTCTACTATCAATACATGGCAGAAATTGACGAAGCCGACTATTACTTTCAGATCGACTTTCCGCGTGGCGCGAAAACCATAAAAAATACCTTTAGCGCATCACACATATCATCTGCATCAGAGTTCAAAAAGCGACTTTTACACGTTGCACCAGGTAAATTTTATAAGGGTAATAGCAATCAGCTCGATGCATTTCTCGAAAGAGAACTGACCGATATTAAACGTGTCGAATTGATCAATTATGTGGGTTACAACGCAGATCATAAAGCCTATGTACTTGGCGACATTGCATATCAATCTGGACGTCAATTCCTGATCAATAAAGAAGACTATTTTGAGTTACCACGGCATACCAATCTTAAATGTCGTAAGCCATTCGCTTTAGATATCAATTCAAAGATGAATGAGTATAAAAAAGAATGGATTAACGACTTGATCGATGCATATAGCGTCCGTGGACTTGTCACCCTAACTGCATTTTTTGGCAGCTTGTATGCACAGCAAATTAGAAAGATGCATAAATCCTTTCCATTTTTCGAAGCAGGTGGTGAACCAGGAACAGGTAAATCCACATTGCTTTTATTCTTATGGAAGTTGTTTGGCCGTATTAAGTACGAGGGCATTGATCCAGTCAAATCAACAAAATCAGGTCTGATTCGTACCTTCAGACAAGTCTCAAACCTTCCAGTTGTCTTGATTGAATCAGAGCGAGAAAACGAAAAAGGGGTAGTAAAGCAATTCGATTGGGACTCACTTAAAACATTGTTTGATGGCGGATCACTCGGCGCGCAGGGCGTTAAAAACGGTGGCAATGAAACCTACGAGCCACCTTTCATGGGCACAATTATTGTGAGCCAAAATGCAGAGGTGGTATCGACGACACCAATTATGGAACGTATCGTTCAGATCAAGTTCACCAAAGATCAACTCAGCAAAAGCAGCTTATACGCAGCTCGCAGACTTGAAAAATATGAGCCACAAGATGTAAGTCAGTTCATTTTAAATTGCTTGAACAGAGAAAATGCAGTCTTAGAAACGTATAGAGAGGGTTTTGAAAAGTACGATTCGATTCTACACGATGAAAAATTTAACGTCCGTAGCTCACGAGTAGTCCAAAACCATGCCCAATTTTTGGCGTTATTCGATTCTCTTTGTAGGCACATTGTCGAGATACCAGTTGAGATCCAGAAGCAAGTTCATGCTGAAATTATTGCAATGGCTCAAACACGCGACAAAGTCATCAAATCAGATTCAATCATCGTTCAAAACTTCTGGAATACCATTGAAGAAATGGAATCTTCAATACCAAATCTTCAACACCATGACAGCGTATTAAATCACTCTGCTAAAGCTGACATTTTTGCAATCAATTTTGCGCATTTATATAAAGTCGCAGCTGATTATCGATATTCACTACCTGAATTAAACGAATTACAAACCGCATTACGTCACAGTCTTCATTACCGCTTTATTGAAGCGAATAAGCCGATACAGAGCAAAATTGCAAATATGAGCAAACGATGCTGGATCTTCGAAAAACCAGCGTCACAACGGGACTAATCCCACAATTTAAGGAGATCAATATGATCGATAAAGAAATGATTGAAATCAAGGTGGTATTTAAAG
Source organism: Acinetobacter sp. 1130196 (assembly GCF_000588095.1). Lineage (NCBI taxonomy): Bacteria > Pseudomonadati > Pseudomonadota > Gammaproteobacteria > Moraxellales > Moraxellaceae > Acinetobacter > Acinetobacter sp. 1130196. Next base: position 56,227 of record NZ_JFWX01000013.1, read on the forward strand.
CAATCAAAGGAAAAATAGAAAGCTTTCGGGAGATGCAAACTAAAGAGAATCAGAACCGGAGTGAATTGAGCTACCCATATTTATATGGAGCTTCTGAACAAACATTAACATCCATTGAAACAATCATTGATCAGGAACTTTCTAAACTTAGTTGAGAGTTTTTAGCGCACATACAAAAGCGGCCACTTCTGTATGTGCTACATCACCCAGTCAGGAGACTAAACAATGCAACACGATTCTAACGTAGAAACACCACAAGCGGAAATTCCTGAATATCTTCGCTGTGAACCACGTACCTTTAAAGTTACTCACCACATGAGTGATACGTGTGATCTTCAGTTCACATTAGTCATTAAATGCACAGATGAAATGCTGCATGAACACAATACATTCTGGTCAAATCATCAAAATAGATTAGATGAGAATGGGGGAGACATCGTCAAAGTCATGTTAAAGATGATTGCGGTTGACGTTTTCAATGCGTGTTTTCAAGGAAAAGATAATGTCGGGTATCCACCATACAGATGGGGAATTAACACCATTTTTCAGAAAGAAGGTTGGGACTCAGATTGCTTTGAAATCACCAAACTCTATTTTGATAATTACATCAGCGGTGATGATTTTGAGTTTGAACCGGTTCAAGCAGAAGGAGCTTCATCATGAGCGAAATCTCTACTGCAGTTCTAACACCGCACTTAAATCATCCAAACTTTTCCGGTGGTAGCGACTACTGCAAACGTTGCAACTATGCACATAAAAAAAGAAAGGAACCACTGGTACCACGGCCATTATCTGACTATGAAAGAAAATTTCGTCAAAGATGGTCAAATCAGCAAGTTGTAATTCTTAAAAATATGCCAAGCAATGCAGTACTGGGAGCTTAACCATGTCAGAGAAAACAGAATTACATCTGAAATTTGAGTCAATAATGGGCAATGACTTAAAAGATTTTATCTGGAATGAAGATCTGGAATGTTATGACGACTACACAACTGAAATTTGTTGGCTAACATTTTTGAACTCAATTCAGTATTTAACGCTCGATAATCACTGCATGATTGGCCAAACATGGTTTATGAAGGGTACGCCAGTAGCGAATCTGATCAAACATGCCGAACAGGTTTATAAAGCCGAAGCGATCACTCAAAACTCAAAAATCAAATTTGGTACAGATGACAATAGATCCTGGTTTGCGCATGACGTTCCATTTTTTGGGACTGTTCAGATGGATCAATATGAAGAGCACGGAATAGTGGAATGGGACATTCATTTTAATGAGTGCTGGCAAGGCCCTTTCAATTCTAAAGCACGCTGCATCCAGCATCTTGAAGAATGCATTCAAGAAATGCGTGAAGAACAGGCTCAGGAGGGATAAATCATGTCTAAATATCATTGTAAATGTGGTGGTCTTATTCTTCCTGATTTTGATTCATTCAAGGTGGGTGATGAAGTCAATTGCATGCTCGAAACCCGTAAACCTATTGGTAATGGACTTGTAAGCATCAATCAAAAAGCTTTCATCGGAAAAATTATCGATATCAGTGGAGATGAGTTCAGTATCAAATCAAAAAACAAAATCTATGAGTTCAACAGAAGAGAGTTTTCTCCAATCGATGCACCAGGGCCAATTGAATATTTCCGAATTGGTAAATGTCGCTGTGAATTAGACCAGGAGAAGTCTAATGGCTAAAAACTCAAAATTTGCCATCACCCGTGGTGGATGGTGGCCATGCGAAGAAAAAGTCTTACTTTCAATGCTTAAAGATCATTATCCGGTGCACCGCATTGCAGAAGTACTTCAGCGTGATCGAATGGGCGTACATGCAAAAATAAACGTGATGAAACGTCAAGGTTTGATTGATATGGGAGTACTAGCAGCATGAGAGGAATCAATAAAGTTATTCTGGTCGGATCACTCGGCGCAAATCCAATTGCTAAGCATTTCCCTAACGGCAGCGGTTACGCGCAATTTTCAATTGCAACAAGTGAACGTTGGCAAGATAAACAAACGGGTGAATATCGTGAAAATACCGAATGGCATCGCATCGTAGCGCATGGCCGTTTGGGTGAAATTGCATGCCAATATCTAAAAAAAGGCTCAAAAGTCTATATCGAAGGTTCATTACACACACGTAAATGGACAGATCAAAACCGACAAGAAAACTACATCACGGAAGTGAAAGTTCATAGCCTTCAAGCACTTGATAGTGCTCCGATTGCAAGTCCAGTGTGAGGTAAACAATATGACTGCTCTCATTTTTGATACAGAAACACATAAACTGCATGGCGATATTATTGAAGCTGCAGCGATGGAAGTTCATTTTCAGCCATTTACTGATTATCCAATCATTCCAACTATGTTTGATTTCACTAAACGCTATAAACCAAGTGAACCAATCTCAATTGCAGCGATGGCCATACATCATATTGTGGATGAAGATCTTGTTAAGTGTCCTTCATTTACCAAGTTCAAACTGCCAAAAGATAATATTGAATATCTGATCGGCCATAATATTGACTACGACATCGAAGCGATTGAACGTGCTGGTACAGATACATCGAGCATCAAGCGAATCTGCACATTGGCAATGGCCAGATACCTCTGGCCACATTTTGAGTCTCATAAATTAACAGCTTTGGCTTATCAATTAAGCTCTGATCGGAAAGCAACAAGGCGAGGTGTGAGAGGTGCTCATTCTGCTTTGAATGATTGCAAAACAACACATGCGCTTTTATTGAATATTGTCCGAGTAAGACAAATCAAATCAATGGAAGAGCTTTATCAATTTTCACAAATGGCCAGAATACCCACCCATATTTTTTATGGCCCTCATCGAGGTAAAGCCATTGCAGACCTATCCAGCTATGATCTGGAATACATTGCAAGAAAGTCAGATGATCAATATTTACTGACTGCAATCGAAGCTGAACTTCATTCACGCGAAGAAGAGGAGCTTCCTTTCATTTAAGCTGCTCAAAAGCACCTTTCATGCACCTCCGAACGGAGGGGCAATCTTTTAAAATAACCCCAATCATTCAAGATACTTAAATGTAGGACTTTCCATGTCTGCAGGATTAGAAATTCGCGGAAAATCGATGCGCATCTGGATGCGACCGATCGCAACTGAACCACTAATTAAAGAAACACTCGACTGGCCATTTACACCAGAAAATCAGGAACGCGCAGAGAAGCTGGCCAACCTCATTAAATTGGAGATCCAGCTCGATCAATTTCAACTGGCCAAACACTTCCCAAACTCTAAAAATATTAAAAAAAATCAAGTCAGCTACTATGCCCAGCAATATCTTGATCAAACCATAAGAGAAGTTGCACCGAGTACATATGATTCTTATCGTGGTCATGTAAACAACCATATCGTCCCTAAATTTGGGAAAATTCATCCAAAAGATATCAATACCAACATGCTTAAAAGATGGATTGAAGATCTAAAGGAGTCGCTAAACAACAAAACAGTGCGAGAAATAATTACTCGGTTCGCGCAGATCCATGCGATCTGGAGAGATGAAAAGCAAATGCCCTATAACCCATTTGAAAATATTGTGATTCATCAGCTTGATCCACCAGAGCCGGATCCATTTAGCAAAGTCGAAATCGCCATGATTTTAAATACTGAAACAGATCTCGATATTCAAAATCTATTGCCATGCTTATTCTGGACTGGACTTTCAATGTCAGAACAAATTCCTATCGCTTGGGAAGATATCGATCTGGAGAACGGTACCATTCAAATATCCAGATCCTATGTCCGGGGTATTTATCGCGTCACTAAAAACCGACGTAGAAAAAGACGAATCAAGCTGCTCGAACCGGCTATTCAAGCACTTAAAAAGCAATATCAAACTACAGGTAATACAAGACCAAAAACCATTGAAGTACTGCAGCGTGACAACAAGACCAAACGTATAGAAAAAGTCCGCTTTGTTTGGGGCAATCATGAACGCTCAAATCACTTCGAATACCACGAACTCAGGTACCGCTGGAATAAACATTTAAAAAAAGCGAAGGTACGTGGGCGTGGAATCAATCAAGGTCGGCATACCTTTGCCAGCCAGCTTTTAACCTCAGGCCAAGTTCCTCCGGAGTGGATTGCAGAGCAGCTTGGTCATAGTGATACGTCAATGATTTATAAGCATTATGGAAAGTTAATCGCAGAAGATCTGCCTGACTACATCACAAAGCTGAATAACTATATTTCGATGTAATGAAACTTACTTTTTAATTACTTCAAAATAGACATAATATTTTTACTATAAGTGCCTAAATATTAAGGCACTTTTTTTATTTATTACTCCATTACTTCATTTTAAGTCTATTCAATAAAGAAGTATAAGTCATTGAAAAATAATGATGGAAAAAACATCAATAATCAAAGTATGAGTAAGTTTGATTCAGATCAAAATATGACTAAATTCCCATATTCAACCCATCTATCAGATGCGTGTAAGCTAAGTTATTAATAAATATAGAGCTAATACATAGATTATGGTGGGTTCGAATCCCGTCATTCACCCCAATTTCGGAGCATAGCACAGCCTGGTAGTGCACCTGGTTTGGGACCAGGGGGTCGTAGGTTCGAATCCTACTGCTCCGACCATATTTAAAAGCGTTCAAGCTTTCTAAAATATCCCAAATATTGAAAATAATTTCTTCTAGTCTTACAGACAGAAGGAATTTTTTTGTTTTTATATATTTAAATTTTAATTCATACACACTCCAATATTTGAACTTGTTTAAATAAGTTCTGTTCTCTGTTATTGATATTTCTGCCTTAACTCATCTTTTTCTTGTTCTGATAAAAATGCGATTTTAAGTCCATTTTGTTGAGCTGTATAAATTTGCTCTGGGCTTAAACCTGCTAGTGGGGCAGCAGTTAAATATTCATGTTGTATTTCAATACCTTCAACCGCTGGGTCATCTGTATTAATAGTGGCAAGCACACCATGTTCTAAAAAAGTCTTTAATGGATGCTCTGCTAAAGAAGGCACTGTGTTGGTTTGAATATTTGAGGTGAGACAAGATTCAATACCAATCTGGTGTTTAGCCAAATAATCTAGAAGTTTTAAATCTTGAACGGCTTTAACACCATGCCCAATCCGTTCTGCACCTAATTCTTCAATGGCTTGCCAAATACTCTCTGGGCCAGCAGCTTCGCCTGCATGTACCGTAATGTGCCAACCTGCATCACGCGCTTTTTTAAAGTGTTCAATAAATAAATTGCCCGGAAAACCAAGCTCATCTCCAGCGAGATCCAGCGCTTTAATATCATTTTTATGGGCAAGTAGGGCATTTAATTCTTTTTCGCAGGCTTCTTGGCCAAAAGTACGGCTCATAATGCCAATTAAATTCGCTTTTACCCCGTAAGCTTGGCTGCCTTCTTTTACGCCAGCAATAACTGCTTCAACAACCCCTTCAAGTGGAAGTTGATGTGTCATTCCCATATAACCCGGTGAAAAACGTAACTCTACATAGTCTAGGCCTTGTTGTGCTGCATCTTGCATATTTTCAAAAGCAATACGTTTGCAGGCATCTAGGCTCGCTAATACCTTTACGCCCCAATCGAGCTTCGATAAAAAACTTAATAAGTCTGGTTGGTTATCCATCACTTGTACGTGTGGTCGTAAAGATTCAATGTCGTAAGCAGGTAAATCTAAATGGTATTGTTGCCCCAACTCTAAAATGGTTTGAATGCGAATGTTTCCATCAAGGTGGCGGTGTATATCTGTAAGTGGAAGCGTTTTTGCAATCATGGATTTCTTCTTATCTGTTCGTATCAGTTCATCATGCCTGTTTAGAGCCACTGATAATAGTTTGGTTTTGCTATGTTTTTGTGAAAAGCGTTGAGTTGAGTTTTTTGAACTTACTATATTTGTATAAGTTTTAATTTTGATGACATTGTTCTGGCCTAAGAAGACAACCCAGTCTGTGTAAGATACGAGCATAAAGATTTTTATTGTTTTTAATTTCGCTGAGCCTGTTTTTTGTTGACTCTTCAAGAGTAGATTGGCTGAAGAATGGTCATTGGTATTTTGGCTTTTACTTGTAAAGATGAATAAAGGCTTGCTAAAGACCAAACCGATAAAGCGATTAATTTATCTGTAGAAATCTATTTCTGGCAAGTAAATGAAAAAGAAGAAATAGGAAGCACTCAAATGAAGTCGGTACTTTGTCATCAAGCAACATTACAAGTCGTGGAGCAACCGAACTTAACACCTGCAAAAGGGCAAGTTTTATTGGAAGTGGTGCGATGCGGGATCTGTGGTTCAGATTTACATATGCAGCACCACTGCGACCACATGCATGATTTGGCTGCACGTGTAGGGTTTAATGGTTTAGCGAAGTCCACAGACCCGTTTGTACTAGGACATGAGTTTTGCGGCAAGGTTTTAGACTACGGCCCAAAAACACGCCATAAATTTAAAGCGGATACACTCGTTTGTGCAATGCCGCTTTTAAATGTAGATCAGCATGGTTATTTGTCAACAGGCCTTTCTCCAAATGCTTCGGGTGGTTATGCCGAGCAAGTATTGGCTCAATCAAGCTTGATGTTTGAAGTACCGAATGGTCTAGATGCAGATAGTGCTGCCATGACTGAACCGATGGCAGTTGCATTGCATGCTGTTCGCCGTAGCCGTGTAAAAACAAGTGAGCCTGCGATTGTGGTCGGTTGTGGTCCTGTTGGGTTAGGTGTCATATTAATGCTTAAAGCAGCGGGGGTTAAAACCGTAGTTGCCAGTGACTTTTCTCCAAACCGCCGTAAGCTTGCCGAGCAATGTGGTGCGGATATTGTGGTAGACCCTAAAGAGACATCGCCATTTGCCAACTGGAAAGAGTTTGGTTTACTTGGCAATGTTTCGGATGCCATTAACATGGGCATGGGGCTGTTTGATAAGTTACAAGCGACTCGTTTACCGTGGTGGCATGGATGGCGCATGATTGATAAATTAGGCGCTCTGCCAAAACGCCCTGTTATTTTTGAGTGTGTTGGCGTACCGGGCGTTTTACAGCAAATTATTGAAGGTGCACCTTTATTTTCCCGAATTGTTGGGGTGGGCGTGTGCATGCAAAGTGACAAAATAGAACCAGCACTTGCGATTAATAAAGAGTTAGAAATTCAGTTTGTATTGGGATACACGCCGCTTGAGTTTAGAGATGCGCTACACATGATTGCAGAAGGTAAAGTGAACTGTTCACCGCTCATTACGGGTGTTGTTGGCCTAGAAGGTGTAACTAATGCATTTGAAGCGTTACGTGATCCTGAACAGCATGCCAAAATCTTGATTGACCCTAAACGTAGCGGTTCAGATATTCAATTAATGAGTCATTAATTTCAAAGCCATTAACGCTTAACTAAAAAGGTTGTGATTTGATTAATCACAACCTTTTATGAGTATTGAGTGTAAATGAAAGCTGCTGAGCTAATTCGTATTAGTCTTTAGTTGTTCTAGTTCTTGGTAAATCCACTCAACAAATTTTTGAATAGTCGGTGAGATGTCTTGGCTCGAATGAATGAGATAGTACTTCCGGCTGCCTTTTAGTTTTTTATTGGAAACAATCACCAGTTCTTTTTTTTGTAGTTCAGACTCAATCAGCATTTGTGGAATTAAAGCCATTCCCATGTCATGACTCGCAGCAACCGCAAGCATTGAAAATAACTCGTGACGTTGTCCATCAAAAGGTTTCGGGTGCTGCATGTGATGAGTCAGAAACCATTCTTGCCAAATACTAGGCCGAGTGGTTTGTTGTAGTAGGGGGATTTTCAGCAAATCTTCAGGGCTTAAATCATAAGTATTCTCATTAATCATCACAGCATCTGGAAAATACTTTTCGATGAGTCTTGGTGAGCACACAGGTACAATTTCTTCATCCATTAAATAATGTGCTTGTATGCCGGGCCAGTGGTCAATCTGCTGCTGCGTACCTGCAAAAATCGCAGCATCAAAAATATTGTCATTAAATAAAAAGGGCTTGGTACTGGTTTCTAAATGAACCGTAATTTCAGGGTGTTTTTGATTTAAAAGATGGAGCTTGGGTAATAACCATCGCGTTGCGAAGGTAGGAACTACACCTAACTTTAATGTTCCACCTAAACCTTTATGAGAAATCACATCGGCCGTACATTTCTCTAAGCCTAATAAGTAAGGTTTAATACTTTTAAAATACTGTTGACCAGCAATGGTGAGTTCAACACCATGCCGAGTACGTATAAAGAGTTCAACGCCCAAGAAGTCTTCTAACTGCTGAATTTGGCGCGAAACTGCACTTTGAGTAATGCATAGCTCTTGCGCAGCATAGGTATAACTTAGATGTTTTGCTGCACTTTCAAAGCAAATCAGGCCCTGAATGGATGGGATGCTTCTTCGCATAAATAAATCCTTTTATTTGTCATCATATTTCAAAACAGCATATGACCTACATGCAAATATCCGAGTTTAGTATAAAAATAAGCCATTTTTAATGAAATACAATGAATTAAATATCTAAATTTAAACCTTCTTATTTTAAATATGCGTAAGTTGCATATCTGCATGAACATTTATCGTTTGATTACTGAATTTTTCACGCATAACATCGAGTTAAATAAAGAAGATCAAATCAAGCAGAGGATGCGATGAATCACATGGTGACAACAAAAAAAGCAAAAGTTCAATTTAACTGGCAAGACCCATTTTTAATTGAGCAACAGCTTAGCCCAGATGAGCGCATGATTCGTGATGCGGCTCATGCCTATTGTCAAGAACGTTTGCAACCACGTGTACTTGAACAATTTCGTCATGAAACAACAGATCCATCTATTTTTCGTGAAATGGGAGAGCTTGGCTTACTGGGGCCAACCATTCCTGAGCAATATGGCGGCGCGGGTTTGAACTATGTGAGTTATGGTTTGGTTGCGCGTGAAATTGAATATGTCGACTCGGGCTACCGTTCTATGGCGAGCGTGCAAAGCTCATTGGTGATGGTTCCAATTCATGAATTTGGTACTGAAGAACAAAAGCAAAAGTACTTACCTAAACTTGCCACTGGTGAATACATTGGCTGTTTTGGTTTGACTGAACCTGACCATGGTTCAGACCCGGGCAGTATGATTACTCGTGCTAAAAAAGTTGACGGTGGTTACCGTTTAAGTGGCGCAAAAATGTGGATTACCAACAGTCCAATTGCTGATGTATTTGTCGTTTGGGCAAAAGAAGTTTCTGCGGAAGGCAATGTGGGTGACATTCGAGGCTTCATTTTAGAAAAGGGCTGGGAAGGTCTATCTGCGCCTGCCATTCATGGCAAGGTCGGTTTACGTGCCTCGATTACAGGTGAAATTGTGATGGATAACGTTTTTGTACCTGAAGAAAATGCGTTTCCTGAAATTCGAGGTTTAAAAGGCCCATTTACCTGTCTAAATAGCGCTCGCTATGGCATTGCATGGGGGGCAATGGGTGCTGCTGAGTTCTGCTGGCATACTGCACATCAATACACCATGGACCGTAAACAATTTGGTCGTCCGTTGGCTGCAAATCAGCTGATTCAAAAGAAACTGGCAGATATGCAAATGGAAATTGCTTTGGGTCTACAAGCAGCTTTACGTTTCGGCCGTATGAAAGATGAAGGCATTGCATCAGTTGAAGGCACGTCCCTAATTAAGCGTAATAACTGTGGAAAGGCACTTGATATTGCCCGCATGGCACGTGACATGATGGGTGGAAACGGCATTAGTGACGAGTTTGGCGTAGCACGTCATTTGGTCAATCTTGAAGTCGTAAATACTTATGAAGGCACACATGACGTTCATGCCTTGATTTTAGGTCGTGCACAAACAGGCATAGCCGCATTTAGTAACTAACTCATTCATTTTAAAAATAGAGGTGTTCTTTTGGGAGCACCTGTAGGGATTTTTACGCAAAAATTTATGGAAAATGACAAGATTCATCGTAAGGATACTCATGTGAAGATGTACCTCTGTGTACTTAAAACCAAATGTAAGATGATGAAAATGTAAAAGATTAAGTCATACAGAAAACATAAGTAGGCTGCCGATGACTCATTTGGGAAAATGAGGAACTAAAGATGAACAATGACGTTCAAGTAATATCGAAAGAATTGAGAACTACATTTCCAAGCAATCTTGGAACATATGAAAAGATCGGACCGAATACATGGAAATGGGCATTGTTATTTGCTTATTTTGCGATGGTGGTCGATGGCATTGATATTATGCTGCTGTCTTATAGCTTGACCAGTTTAAAGGCAGAGTTTGGGTTAAGTACCTTTCAAGCGGGTGCCTTAGGTAGTGCTTCTTTAGCAGGTATGGGTATTGGCGGGGTTTTGGGTGGCTGGGCATGTGACAAGTTTGGTCGTGTACGAACCATTGCCAACTCGGTGACCTTCTTTTCTGTAGCAACTTGCTTATTGGGCTTTACGCAAAGCTTCGAGCAATTTATGGCTTTACGTTTTACTGGTGCTTTAGGAATCGGAGCACTCTATATGGCTTGTAATACCTTAATGGCTGAATATGTGCCCACCACTTACCGTACCACGGTCTTGGGCACGTTACAGACGGGTCAGACTGTAGGTTATATTGCAGCGACCCTATTAGCTGGCGCAATTATTCCAGATCATGGCTGGCGTGTTTTGTTCTTTCTGACCGTAGTACCTGCTTTCGTTAATATTTTCCTGCAACGATTTGTGCCAGAGCCAAAATCTTGGCAGCTCACCAAAATTGAAAGCTTACAAGGCAATAGACAACCAAAAGAAATGGTGGTGGCTGAAAAGCCGAAAAGTAGCAGTATCTATAAGCAAATCTTTAATAACTTTAAGCACCGTAAAATGTTTTTGTTATGGATGACCACAGCATTCTTCTTGCAGTTTGGTTATTACGGCATTAACAACTGGATGCCAAGCTATTTAGAAACAGAAGTGCATATGAACTTTAAAAACTTAACCAGTTATATGGTGGGTTCATATACAGCAATGATTCTAGGCAAAATTTTAGCGGGTTATCTTGCTGATAAATTTAATCGCCGTGCTGTTTTTGTGTTTGGAACAATAGCTAGCGCCGTGTTTTTGCCAATCATTATTTTCTTCAATACCCCTGACAATATTTTGTATTTATTAATCACCTTTGGCTTCTTATATGGCATTCCATACGGTGTAAATGCGACTTATATGGCTGAAAGCTTTTCAACCGATGTACGCGGAACAGCCATTGGCGGTGCTTATAACATTGGTCGTGTCGGGGCAGCGATTGCACCAGCCACCATTGGTTTCTTGGCATCGGGTGGAACTTTTGCCATGGCCTTTATTGTGATGGGTGCTGCGTATTTTGTTGCAGGGGTATTGCCAGGCTTATTTATTAAAGATCGTCAGTACGATCCACAAAGACAATCATAAACAATGACAGGGAGGTGCATTAGTACCTTCTAAAAAGATAAGGGTATCGTTATGGGTGCATTACAAGGAATTCGAGTTTTAGATTTAAGTCGTGTACTTGCAGGGCCTTGGTGCGGGCAAATCTTGGCAGACCTTGGCGCGGAAGTGATTAAAATTGAACGTCCTCGAGTTGGTGATGACACTCGTATGTGGGGGCCACCATGGATGCCCGATCAAGACGGAAACATGACCCGTGAATCTGGCTATTTTCAGTGTACCAACCGCAATAAATATTCGGTTGCGGTGGACATTACTACACCCGAAGGTCAGGCCGTAATTTATGAAATTGCCAAGACTGCCGACGTGGTGATTGAAAATTATAAGACAGGGTCTTTGGCTAAATATGGTTTGGACTATGCTTCCTTAAGTGAGCTGAACCCGAACATTGTGTATTGTTCGATTACCGGTTTTGGGCAAGATGGCCCACGTGCAGAAGAACCCGGCTATGATTTTATTATTCAGGGTATGTCAGGCTTAATGAGCATTACCGGCGAGCCTGATGATGTTGCCGGCGGTGGTGCACAAAAAGTTGGCGTGGCTGTTGTAGATATTCAAACTGGTTTATATTCAACCATTGCCATTCAAGCCGCATTGATTGCACGCTCGCAAACGGGACGTGGTCAATATATTGATATGTCACTCCTTGATGTACAGGTCGCGGCACTGGCAAATCAGGGAATGAACTATTTAGCTTCAGGTAAGGCCCCACAGCGCATGGGTAATCAACACCCAAGCATTGTGCCTTATCAAACTTTTAAGGCTAAAGATAAAGAATTTATTATTGCTTGTGGTAATGACAAACAGTTTAAAGACTTGTGTGTTGCGATTGGTTATCCAGAACTACTCGAAAATGAAAAGTTTGTGCGTAACCAAGACCGCGTCAAATATCGAGATGAATTGATTCCTTTATTGTCGGAGCACTTTTTGCAGAAAACTGCCAAAGAGTGGGTCGACATGATTCATGCGCTTAAAGTACCCGTAGGTGTAATCAACTCTATTGAAGATGCTTTGGCTGAACCACAAATCGTCCATCGTAATTTGGTGGTGAATATTCCTCATCGTTTAAATGAAAACTTTCAAACCATAGGCTCACCCATCAAGTTGTCTGATACTCCCGTTGAATATCATCATGCACCGCCAGAGTTGGGTGAACATACCGCTCAAATCTTATCGAGATTTAAAACAGCAGAAGAGCTTGCTGCATTAAAAGAGAAGGGCATTATTGATGGAAAAATTGCTTAAGCTATTACCGTTTTCAATATGGCCATTCAATTATCATTGTAGTTGAATATAAAAAACCGCTTTTATAGCGGTTTTTTATTAGGAAGTTTTTCTAATCTTGAACTTATGACTTTTTAGAAATACGCTCTTCGATGGCAAATTTGAGTAAAGAAGCACTGCGGTAAAAACCGTGTGCGAACTTTCCAAATGGCATGGTAATGAAGAAGGTCATGACTGTAGCTAAATGGAAAATCAGTAAAAGTGCCATGTAAGGGGTATTACGAAATGCCATGAGAGCTAAACCTGAAGCACTGACTAAAATTAAAAGGAAAATAAAGCCTCGATCTACAGGTTTTTGCTCGCGGTCACCATGTAATGGGTGGCGTTTAAGGTTTAAATAGAGCAAGCCAGATGGTCCAATCACTAAGCCAAACCCACCCAACGTACCCAAAATCACAGGCAAGCTAAAGATAGGGTAAGGTGCATGCAGGTTAAGGAAATAGTGATATAAAGTCGCTACGCCTGTGGCTGCAAAGCAAAGCATAAAGCCATAAAAGGTGAGGTGATGGAACACGCGGCGAATTTGTGTGTAACGGTCATCTTGCTCATTACAGCCTTTACCATGTCCACCATCTAAATATTTAAGCGTTAAAACATTTTGAGAGGCTTGAATAAGGTCTGGTTTCTCAACTTTGCCGTGAATAACTTTAGACGTCTGTCGCCAAAATTTACTAATCCCAATGCCGAGCAAAACAATCGCAACTGTAAAGGTCGCTCCAAACAGTAGAGCTAAAAAGTTATGCGGGAAAATCGCGTAGAAATTACCTTGATAGCCTGCAAACAGGTCAATGCCTTTGTACCACACCACAGCTAACATGCATAAAAAGAAAATAACTGATAACGCCGAGACAAAAGGAATTCCTACAGACTTATAAAGTCGGCCTAAAGGCTGAGGGGTCGCAAACTCTTGGTAAGTTTCCAAACGTACTTGTGCCATCGCTTTTGGAATATTTACACCAAACTCATGTGGCGGGGCATATTGGCAAGCATGTAAACAAGCACCACAGTTATGGCATAAGTTTGCGAGGTAATGAATATCGGCTTGGTTAAACTCAAGACGTTTGGTCATGGCCGCAAATACAGCACAAAAAGACTCACAGTAACGACAAGCATTACAAATTTGTAGGGCTCTTTGAACTTCCTGCTCATGGTCAGAGAGCTGAACAACTGGAATTAGGGCTTTGGTACTAGCATTCATGTTCAACTCCTTGTGAAAGTGCATAGTGGGCAGCATTTTTTCCGGCAATGCGTCCAAAGGTTGTGCCGATCGACATACCAACGCCTGCGGTATAACCCTGACCGAGTACGTTACCTGCCATCATTTCGCCTGCGACAAACAGGTTGCGGCTGGCTTTATTGTTAAAACGTACCGCAGCATCGTCTTCAACTTTTAAACCTAAATAGGTAAAGGTAATGCCGGGTTTAAGGGCATAAGCATAGAAAGGTGGCTGATCGAGAGGGACAGCCCAATGGGTTTTGTTGGGAACAATATTTTCGGTGGTGCAGTCGTCTAAAACCGTGTGGTTAAAGGTGCCGTGCACACAAGCTTGGTTAAATTCTTCTACGGTGTGGCATAAGGTTTTTGCATCTAGTCCGATTTTTTCGGCCAGTTCTTGAATGCTATTTGCTTTTACACCCGCAAACACAGGTGGCATAAAGCGCCCAATCGCTTTTGAATCAATAATCGAATAGGCGATTTGCTGAGGCTGTTTGGCAACAAGGCGGCCCCAAATCGCATAACGTTTTGGCCAGAAGTCTTCGCCCTCATCGTAAAAACGTTCGGCTTTGTTATTAACCACAATTCCCAATGAAACGCAGTCGATACGGGTGCAGATACCGCCGTCATATAACGGTGCGCGTGCATCTACGGCTACACAGTGCGATTGCGATGGGTCACCAATAATATCGGCGCCTTGATCTATCATAAATTTGAGTAAGTTGCCTTGATTAAAGCGAGTTCCGCGAATAATGAAATTATCGGCAGGCCATTCGCCGTTTTCATTTTGTCCCCATGCTTCTCTTAACCATTCCAAATTTGACTCAAAACCACCTGCGGCCAATACACAGCTTTTCGCCTTAAACACGCGGCCATCTTCGGCAATTGCAGCTTCAAAATGTCCTTGATTTAACTTTAGATCTTTAATTTTTGTGTTGTATAAAATCTCGATGCCAAGCTCTTGGGCACTTCGGTAATACGCATTAATGAGGGCTTTACCGCCACCCATAAAAAAGGCATTGGTACGTGCAACATGCAAAGCACCCGATAGCGGTGGCTGAAAATTCACACCATGTTTACGCATCCAGTCACGACAGGTCGCCGTGCTACGAATAACGAGACGAGCTAAGTGTTCATTGGTTTTTCCGGCTGTGACTTTAAGTAGATCTTGCCAATATTCCTCTTCGGGATAAGCATCGACTAATACGTCTTGAGGAGCATCATGCATGCAGCGAAGGTTACGAGTGTGTTGTGAATTACCACCACGCCATTCTTTAGGTGCTGCTTCTATGACCAGCACAGAAGCGCCACTTTCTTTTGCTGTGAGTGCGGCACACAACGCAGCATTCCCACCACCAATTACAATCACATCATGCATGGATTTCTCCCTTTCTCAGCTAAGGTTAATGTAGCTTTAAAAAGGAAGGTGAAGTGAGAGGCTAAGCTTGAATGGGTGTTTAATAAAAATAAACACTAAGCGCTTAAGTGTTTATGAGTTCAGCACCGGGCCAGCGTTTTTCATTAATCAGGTTGGTTACACAAGCACGAATCACTACTTTGGTGGCTAAAGTAGCAGGTGAGAGCTCTTCTTCAGACAAACTAATTAAATAGTTAATGCGTTCAATGGCAGGTTCTACAACGCGTAGCAAACATAAGTCTTGCCGTGAGTTTAATGATGCACCCGCAGGCTGGATGGTTGCCATTTCGAGTTGGCTAATGCTTTCCATTAACAAATGTAGCCCATCAATTTCATAGGCCACTCTAAGCTGATGAATTTTCTGTTCGAGCAACAAACGCAGTCCATGTCTTTGGCTCGGTAAAATCAGTGGAAGTTCTTTAAGCTGTGGATGAGTAATTGTTTGAGTGTCTATACAGTTTTCAAGATGGTACTGACTCAGCACTTCTTTAGGCGAGATTAAAAACATCTGTTCTTTAACTAAAGGCTGTATGGCCCACTGTGGGTCGACATCATCACTAAAGATGATGGCAACATCAAGCTGCCTTGCATTGACTAATGCTTTGAGGTCACCCGATAACCCTTCAATGAGACGGACTTTAATATCGGGATAACGGTTTCTCATGAGTTTTAAAAAGTGTGTGCCTATAACCGACGCGACACTTGGCGAAAAACCGACGGTAACATGACCACTTAAACGTGAAGAGTGTGCAGAGTCTACAGCATGGTCTAAGTGCCTAAGTGCCAGTTGAACCTGTTGAAAAAAAGCTAAACCCGCAGGGGTAGGAACCGTACCCAAAGCAGTACGTTGTAAAAGGCGAATAGAAAGCTCGCTTTCTAATTTTGAGATTTGCTGACTTAATGCAGACGTTCCAATATCGAGATTTTTTGCAGCTTTACCTAAGCTTCCTGACTCGATCACTGCAATAAAGTACTTTAATTGTTTAAGTTCCACGGCAAATTCTACTTTGACCTTTGTTAATTATTCTACACTGGTTTATTACGCTATATTTTGTTCTATTGCTTTGAGTAAACCGTTCAATAAAAGCAACATCTGCTCAAGACGTTGCCTTTTAGAGCTTTTATTGTTTAACCTGCTCAAGACCCTGTTCTTCAATAATTTGTGTCGCTTGAGGCGATTTCACAAATTTGATTAACTCTTTTGCGACTTTTGCATGTTCCGAGTTTTTATCAATACCAGCAGCAAATACGGTAACTTTTTGGTAAGGCGCAGGGATTGGACCAACTAACTCAACTTGACCATATTTGCCGGTAAAAGGTTTGATTTCACTAATTTGCTGGAAACCAATATCAAACTGGCCTTCGGCAATACGTTTTGCAACGCGGTCGCCTACCACTTTTTCTGCTTTACCAGCAATCACTTTGTACTCGACAGGTGGGAAGCTTGGGAAAACATCTTTTTCAAGATGTGTACCGCTCGCACTTGCTGAATAGCCGATGTGCTTGGCATTTAATAAAACTTTTTCAAATTTTGCCGCGGAGCTAATGTCTGGCTTTGGTGCACCTTTAGGCACAGCCATACCAATGCTTGAATTGACTAAAGCGCTTTGTGAATTTGGGTCGACATAACCTTTTTCTGCAAGTTTGCTTAGTTCAGGAGCAGCCAATACCACCACATCAAAGCGTTCACCACGATCGAGACGGTTTGGAATTGCAGTTGGCGATGCACCCATAGATGAACCAGACGAAAGGTGAACCGTATGACCAGTTTGCTTTTCAAATATTGGAATGAGTTTTTCCATAGATGAATAGAAACCGCCAGAGCTAATCACTTCTAACGTATCTGCGTTAGCAAGCGTTGAACCTAAGCCAGCACCAGCTAGGCAAATGGTCATGAAGATAGGGGACTTTTTCATAGTATCTCACTTTTAATGACAGGAGAGCACAGTACGGAGACTTAAGATCTGCCGTACTGTTCATTAAAATTTCAGGTTAAGTAGTTAGTTGTTTTAAGCGCTAACCTTTGCAGGTTCAGCAATCGCGTCAGATTTGTTCTGCTTAGAACCGCGACATAGATATAAACTTGAGATGAGACTACATACCGCAGCAAGCATGAGCCAGAACGCTGGTGTGCTTGCATTGCCAGTGTTTTCTACTAGGAAAGTACACGCCATTGGAGTCATACCACCAAAAATCGCGGCTGCAAGACTAAACGCTAAAGAGAAGCCAACGGTACGAACACGTTTTGGCATTACTTCGGCAAGCGTTGCGACCATAGTCCCGTTGTACATACCAAAGAAGAACGAGAAGTAAGCAAGAGTAATAAGTAGGTTTGAGAAGCTAATGTCGCTCACCAACCAGCTTAAAACCGGATAGCTGGTAAAGATCGCAAGAGTCGTAATACCAACTAACACAGGACGGCGACCAATTTTGTCGGAAAGTAAACCACCCATTGGTAACCAGAAGAAATTCGACAAACCCACAAACACGGTTGCTAAAAGGCTGTCTGTGACTGACATTTCTAAAGTACGTTTTGCATACACCGTGGTGTAAACCGTAATAAAGTAGAACGTTGTCGTAGTCATCGCACTCATCATCATGCCGGCGAGTACAATGCGCCAGTTGCTCGCCAATGTGCTGAAAATTTCTTTGGTTGAAGGATGAGTTTTTTGTGCTTTAAATGCTTCAGTTTCCTCTAAAGTACGGCGGAATAAGAAGATTAAAGGAATGATCAAACAACCAATTAAGAAAGGAATACGCCAGCCCCATTCACTCACTTGTGCATGAGTTAAAACGGTGTTGAGCCAATAACCAAATAACGCTGCAAACACGACCGCAATTTGTTGGCTACCAGACTGCCAGCTAGTAATAAAACCACGGTTTTTATCGGTTGCAATTTCTGCAAGGTAAATCGACACGCCGCCAGATTCAACACCTGCCGAGAAGCCCTGTAACAGACGGCCAATGACCACCAAAATAGGGGCCATAATACCGATGGTGTCATAACCCGGTACAAAGGTAATTAAAATCGTACCAATAGCCATCAGGCTTAAAGTCACAATCAACCCTTTACGACGACCAATTCTGTCGACATAGGCACCCAAGAAAATAGCGCCAAGAGGACGCATAAGAAAGCCCGCAGCAAACACGGTAAATGTCATCATTAAAGAGACATATTCATTATCTGAGTGGAAAAATTTTGCTGCGATATAGGTGGCATAGAAACCAAAAAGAAAAAAATCGTACTGTTCTAAAAAGTTGCCACTCGTTACGTTTAATATTTTTTTAAAAGTAGCCCTACGGTTATTAACGACATCCATTGGAGACCTCCTTGGCCTGACAAAATGGAAACATTCACGATCTTCAAAGTTTGGACGTAAATTGATTCAATCAATAAACCTAAATAGGAAATGGGTTAGAGATGAGATTTAAAGGTGTCCTTGGTAGAAAATGTGATGCCTTGTTTCCAGTTAAAACTACACATCTATATTTCGATAAACAGAAAACCACTTATCATTCGTATAAAAATGTAATCTTAAAAAGCAGGGAGGAGTGAGAGGCGAAAATTAATTAGGTATTTAGAAAAATTAATGACCCTTTAAACAATAATTTCAGAACATGGCCAAATTTGGTTTTGAATTAACTCTTTAACACAGGCCTTAATGGCTGACTTGGCAGCAAGTGCAGCGGGTGATAATTCTTCTTCGGCAAGGCTTACCAAGTAGTTAATTCGTTCAACTTCTGGGTCGACGACCTTAAGCAATTGCAGCTTATGTTTATACTCTTGCAGGCAGGCACTTCCGGGGCGAACACTGGCAAGGTCAAGGTGAATTAGGCTGTCCATAAGCAAATGCAAGCCATCAATTTCATAGACGACATTAAGCTGTCCAATCTTGTGTTCAAGCAGTTTTCGTAAGCTATGGCGCTGACGTGGTAGCACTAAAGGAATATCGCCAATTTGCTGCGACTGAATAATTCCGCTTTTAATACATTCGCTAAGGCCGTATTTTTCGAGCACTTCTTTGCGCGCCATCAAGTACATTTGTTCTCGTACCAAGGGCTGTATAGACCACTGCTTATCAATTTCATTGGTAAAAATAATGGCGATATCAAGCTGACGTGAATTAATCGACTGAATCAGGTTCCCCGACAGGGTTTCCACAATCTCTAAACGAATATCTGGATAACGTTCAGACATTAGTTTCATTAAAGGGATGCCAATTAAAGCAGTAATGGTCGGCGGAAAACCAAGGCTGACATGACCGGAAAGCCGTGCTGAATGTGCAGCATCTATGGCAAAGTTCACTTGACGCAAAATCAGTTGCGAGTGCTTTAAAAAGGCAAGACCTGCTGGGGTTGGGGTCACACCAAAAGCATTACGCTGTAATAAACGAATGCTTAACTCTTGTTCGAGCTTACTAATTTGCTGACTAATCGCCGAAGCACCGACATCGAGTTTTTGGGCAGCTTTACCAATACTGCCCGATTCAACGACTGTCAAAAAATACTTTATTTGCTTGATTTCCATAATAAATGTATTCGCTCATCATCCTTGATTTATAGAGATATGAAGGATTGGGAAATCTATCATGCGTTTTAATATTAACAGTAATATATAAAAAAGTTTCTTAAAAATTAAACGGCTCTACTGAAACTTGGTAAAAAGCAGAACCACTCCTAGTACACATAAAACTGAACCAATCACCTTATTAATTTGCACTTGCTTGGCTAACATTTTTTGTCTCAGCAGCATGGATGAAAACAGCACAGCTACTAGTGAAAACCATACAAAATGGGCAAATGACATAAAAAAGCCATACGCCAAAAGAACGCTTTCAGGGGTAGTTAAACTCACAATTTGCGTATAGGTGCTAATCACAAATAGTGTGGTTTTGGGGTTGAGGGCGTTGGTAAAAAAGCCGTATTTTATGGCTTGCAAAGTGTCTATAGCGCTTAAAGCATCAGTGTCTAAAACTGGTTTTTGTGTAAAAGTTTTATAGCCAATATAGATCAGGTAAAGCGCGCCAATATACTTAACAATATTCAAAATTTGCGGTGTATAAGTCATCACAAAGGCAACTGCAACTAATGTATAGGTCACATGCACCAACACACCAAGTGATATTCCCAGTGAAGTGAACACACCTATTTTTCGACCGTACAAGTAACTATTTTTGGTCACAATCGCGAAGTCAGCGCCGGGGCTTACCACTGCCAAAATCGTAATGAGAATAACCGCAATAAACTCTGCCATTATTTTGCCCCCACACTGCAAAAGAACAGTTTTATCTGTACTTTTTGGAATGTATTCGAGAGGAGAACTGTTTTACTGAAAGCTGCTATTCTTTTGGTGAGAAAGGTTGGGGTTTTACATTTATGAAGATAGATATAGATATTTAAAATATTTTTCATCATCTAAAATAGGGTTTAATCAAGATGATTTTTATTTTGAACAGAAACCTAAAAATAAAAATCGATAAAAACGACTACATATCTATGAGTTTTTGGAATGATCGAAAGAATATCGCTGAATTCATTAAAATTTTTCTACTTTGTGGCGAAGTATGGCAGCGTCACTTTAGCTGCAAAGAAATTATTTGTGACGCAAAGTGCGGTCAGTAAACAGATTTATAATTTAGAAGAAGCTTTAAATACGACTTTGTTCGACCGAAAAAATAAAACACTTGTGATGACTGAGCAGGGTGAAACTTTATTGAGTTGTTGCCATCAAGTTTTTGGTCAACTCGATGAATGTTTAATACAACTCAGCCAGCCTAAAGCTGAAAACAAACAACTGGTTTTGTCTTGTGAACCGACTCTTTCCATGAAATGGCTCATTCCGCGTTTATCTAAGTTTAAAAAGCTTGGTCATGATTTTGAGGTTGTGCTACTCACAGCAGGCGGCGTGGTCGATTTTGAAAAAGATAATATTGATATCGCAATTCGCCGAAATGACTTTGATTGGGGAGAGCATATTTATAGCGAAAAGATTGCCGATGAATATATCGCTCTAGTTCAACCAACCAAGCTATCGGAAACAAACGACGTACTCATCTCGACCTCTAGACCGAATTTTTTCAAAAGTATGAGCCGCATTGCTGAGTTAAAGCAAAATTTAAAAGGCTACACCAAAGTTGAGCTTGAACATTTTTATCTATGTTTAGAAGGTTGCTTGGCGGGACTCGGCGCGACTGTCATCTCAATTTATATGATTGAAAAAGAGCTTGAGTGGAACTTACTGCAAAAAATTTCACCAATCGTTCAAGACGGTTCAGCCTATTTTTTACTTTCTCATCGTGCTTTTGAGGAAGATCCACGCAAAACCATATTTTTAGAATGGTTAAAAGCAGAGATGAATGAGAGTCAACATAAATTGCTTTAGGTTGAGCAGTTTTATTTAAAGAAAAATTGTTTAATTGATTGAAAATAATCATAAATTCTAAATTTTCAGGCGCTACAACGCGAGCGCTGTATATTGAAATTTTGCTGTCTAAAAACTCCAAAGATGAAAAATATTTAACTTCAAACTTATTTATAAAACCCTAAACATGAATTTCACTCAGTTTTGAATGAGACTAAATCATTTTTATTCATGTTGTGATTGCGGTATAAATCTATCCATGCTCTGGAGCGCTCCAGTTATTCACTTTTGATAAGACCACAAGGCGCAAAACTGACAAGGCTGGAAAGTTCAAAAAGAGCAAAAAGATTTTTTTAGGTTTATCTCAGAAATTAGGGTACTGATCACAATGAGTAAAGAATTTACATTTACGATTAAGAGTATTTGTTTCGATGAGAACTATCGTCCAGCAGACAATACGCGTATTACAACCAACTTTGCTAACTTGGCAAGAGGGATGAGCCGCGAAGAGAATTTGCGCAATACATTGCAGATGATCGACAATCGTTTCAATGCCTTAGCTCATTGGGACAACCCTAAGGGCGACCGCTATGGGGTTGAACTTGAAATCATTTCGGTTGAAATGAACATTGATGCCGAAAACCGTACTAGCGGACTGCCTTTAATCGAAATATTGAAAACCAATATTGTTGATAAAAAGACCAATGAACGCATTGAAGGTATTGTTGGTAACAACTTCTCGTCTTATGTACGTGACTATGACTTTAGTGTGCTGTTGTTAGATCACAACAAAAACAAGTCTACGTTTAGCACGCCAGAAAAGTTTGGCGAATTGCACGGTAACTTATTTAAGAGCTTTATTAACTCTGAAACTTACAAAGCCAACTTTAAAAAAGCGCCTGTGATTTGCCTAAGCGTTTCAACAACTAAAGAGTACCACCGTACTGAAAACGAACATCCTGTTTTGGGTGTGGAATACAAGCAAGAAGACTATTCATTAACCGATGAATATTTCCAAAAAATGGGCTTAAAAGTTCGCTACTTCATGCCGCCAAATAGCGTTGCACCGTTAGCGTTCTATTTTACTGGTGATTTGTTGAGTGATTACACCAACCTTGAGTTGATTAGTACCATTAGTACGATGGAAACCTTCCAAAAGATTTACCGTCCTGAAATTTACAACGCAAATTCAGTGGCTGGAAAGTCTTATCAACCAAGCTTGAAACACGAAGATTATTCACTTACTCGAATTGTGTATGACCGTGAAGAACGTAGCCGTCTGGCTATAGAGCAGGGGAAGTTTGTTGAAGAGCAATTTATCAAACCATACCAAGCGATTCTTGAGCAGTGGTCTGCGAATTACGCTCCTAATTAATCAACATACAGGTCATTTAACATGAAAAAATTATTACCGACTTCAACTGCTGGCAGCTTACCAAAACCGTCTTGGCTTGCAGAACCTGAAAAGCTTTGGTCGCCGTGGAAACTCGAAAACGAAGGCTTAGTTGAAGGTAAAAAAGACGCGTTACGTTTAGCACTTCACGAGCAAAAACTTGCTGGCATTGATATTGTGAGCGATGGTGAACAAACCCGCCAACACTTTGTGACGACATTTATTGAACACTTAAATGGCGTAGATTTTGAGAAGCGCGAAACAGTTCGTATTCGTGACCGTTACGATGCAAGCGTGCCATCTGTGGTAGGTGCGGTGTCTCGTCAAAAGCCTGTGTTTGTTGAAGATGCGAAGTTCTTACGTCAGCAAACTGATCAACCAATTAAATGGGCATTACCTGGTCCAATGACTATGATTGATACGCTTTATGATGGTCACTACAAGAGCCGTGAAAAGCTTGCTTGGGAATTTGCTAAAATCTTGAACCAAGAAGCGCGTGAGCTAGAAGCTGCTGGTGTAGACATTATTCAATTTGACGAACCTGCATTTAACGTTTTCTTTGACGAAGTAAATGACTGGGGTATTGCGACTTTAGAACGTGCAATTGAAGGTCTAAAATGTGAAACTGCGGTACACATTTGCTATGGTTACGGCATTAAAGCCAACACTGACTGGAAAAAGACACTCGGTTCGGAATGGCGCCAGTACGAAGAAGCTTTCCCGAAACTTCAAACGTCTAACATTGATATCATCTCGTTAGAATGTCACAACTCGCGTGTGCCAATTGATTTGCTTGAACTCATTCGTGGTAAAAAAGTCATGGTGGGTGCAATTGATGTCGCATCTAACCAGATTGAAACACCAGAAGAAGTAGCAAACACACTACGTAAAGCACTTCAGTTTGTAGATTCTGACAAGCTTTACCCTTGCACAAACTGTGGTATGGCGCCTCTTTCACGTGAAGTGGCACGTGGTAAGTTAAATGCGTTAACGGCAGGTGCAGAAATTGTTCGCCGAGAACTTACGGGTTTTGAACTTACTGCTTAATATTTACCAATACAATGGTATAAAGGGTTACTTTTTTGATGGCTATTGATAATCAAAGCAGTAACCCTCATTTCACTTATTACATGTAGTTCTAAACAGGACTCATGTCGATACAGTGCCTTCCTGATGGAGTTGGGCGGTATAGCAAAACACACAGGACAAGGTACGGTTCAATTTAGGAATAATGTCATGGTTCAAGCAACAGACTTTAGAAATGCAATGTCTTTACTCACAAGTGCGGTTAGCGTTGTGACCACGGCAGGCATGTCTGGCCGTTTTGGATTTACTGCCTCTGCTGTTTGTAGTGTGACTGACACACCGCCGACATTATTGGTCTGTATGAACCAATCTGCGAGTTCACATGCACATTTCCTAGATAACAAAATCTTAACGGTAAATGTTTTAGGTGCGCATCACGAACATATTTCAAAAGCATTTTCATCTAAACTCACACCAGAAGAACGCTTTAAACATGGCGAATGGATTGAGTTAGAAACGGGTTCACCTGTGTTAGATGATGCTTTGGTCAGTTTCGATTGCGAGATTGAACAAATTCAACAAGTCGGCACACATACGATTTTTATATGTCCGATTGTGGCGATTAAACAAAGCCAACATGACCAAAGCTTGGTTTACTTTAACCGTGCTTATCACCAAGTGGGGCAGACTGAGACGGTCTAATCCTACTTATTATTTCATATAAAAAGACTCATTAATAAATCAATAAGCATGGATCGCTTCTGTTTAATTTTAAAAATATAATTAAATATAATATCTTAAATAATAATTAAGTTAATCTAATGAAAAACAATAAGAAATTTAATCACTTGTCATTAAAGCTACATTGACACATCTCAACTCTCAGATTATGCTTTGCGTGCTGGCCACATTGCCAGCCGGCTT
Source organism: Acinetobacter sp. 1130196 (assembly GCF_000588095.1). Classification (NCBI taxonomy): domain Bacteria; kingdom Pseudomonadati; phylum Pseudomonadota; class Gammaproteobacteria; order Moraxellales; family Moraxellaceae; genus Acinetobacter; species Acinetobacter sp. 1130196. Next base: position 81,282 of record NZ_JFWX01000013.1, read on the forward strand.
TGACAGGCTGCATTTTGAGAACATTGAAAAAACTCGTTTTTTTGATGTAAACCCACTCGTCCCTCTTTTGTAGCGGTAGGACGGAAGGGGGACGCCTTTGTGCGTGCTGGGTTCTCAAAACCAGTCTGTCAACCCTCTTTCGTTCTGCCACCATAAGTCCAAATAAATGCTCTGGCAGAACTCCATAAATCAGGAGTTGGCTATGCACATCCATTAGCTTTTGGCACCCCGCGCCAAAAGCTATAACAACACAGCTTAAAAAATTACAGCAGCTTGAACGCCATAAGGTTTTCAGGCTTTAAGTCATTTTTATTTAAAACTTAGCAACAACAAAACCTGAGATGTGCCAAGCACCGTCTTGCGGCTTTGCCGTTCCTTTTTTCCTCCCAAAAAGGGCACAGGCTTTTTTCATATCGAAACAACAAGAATTTAAAACGGTAAAACTATGCCAACTTTAGAAATATCTTCCAGAAAATTACAGGTTATTCAAACCGCAATCCAACTCTTTACCACGTATGGGTTCCATAATGCAGGGGTAGACCTCATTGTTGAAAAGGCCCAAATAACCAAAACCACCTTTTATAAATATTTTGGCTCGAAAGAACGTTTGATCGAAATGTGTATTGCCTTTCAAAAAAGCCTGCTCAGAGAAGAAGTGCTCTCGATTATTTACTCAAGCCGTTACTGCACCCCGCACGATAAACTCAAAGAAATTATTGTTTTACATACCAATTTAAACAGTCTGTATCATTTACTGCTTAAAGCGGTTTTTGAAATAAAACGGCTGTACCCGCAAGCTTACCGTATGGCAGTTGAATACCGAAAATGGCTACATCGGGAACTTTTTGACCTGATTTTTAGCTGTGAAACCCGTGCTTTCAAATTTGATGCAGACATGGTTTTAAACCTGATCGATGGTTTACTGCTACAGGTTTTAAGCTCAAATCGTTTGGATGAACGGGATGTGGTGTTGGAGCGGTTTTGGGGGAGGGCTTTTAAAAAGCACGCTTTTGAGTTTTAACTTCTATAAATAATCTAAATTTACTCAGTAAATTAAAAATAGGGAATATAAAAGATGAATTTTATATTCCCTATTTTTCACTATAAAATTTATAAGATAATTATAAATAATTAAAACTCAAATATCTTTTAATAATTTTAACGAATGTGAAAGAATACTAAATTAGGATGTCCTTGTGATGTACAGCCAGCCAGATAAACATCTACAGTTTTTTTTGCTAAAAAAGCAGCTAATAACGAAGCATATGCACGTTTCCCATGAGATGTCTCAACATTTTCAAATCTAAATTCATTTGTTTGAGGGAAACGACAGCCTAAGGTTGAGCCAAAAGGATTACCTGATAAAGTAACATAGCATATACCAGAATCTGCATGGCAGCCAATATCTACGATTCTTCTACCCTCTACACTTTCAGCTGCAAATAAAGTGGTATTAAAACATAATGTTAGAAATACAAAAAATAATAGTTTTTTCATAATTATAAAGGCTCTACTTGTTGTACGGTACAAAAACTAGGATTATTAGAATAATCTCTATCAACATAAACAGTTACACTTCTTTTTTTTTGATACCATTGAGATAGTGTTACGGCAATTATAGTCTTACGGGCCTGAGGAATAAGCATCCAACCATAAGCAGTTTTATTCTTACAAACATCTGGAAGGTTTCCCGGTTCTAATTTTATTAAAAGCCCAGCTGTTACACTTGTTATTCTAGTTATAGTTCCGCTCACGTAATCTTGTTCTGCATTAGCAGTCTGAATACTAGTGAATACAATCGTTAAATATAGTAAAAATTTTTTCATTTAGTTTTCCATTACATTACTAGATGTTTAACTATGCAAAATTTACTGTCTTGTTTTTGTACTATATATTTGAATTTTAATATAAAAACGTTAACTAAAAAACAGACAGTAATAAAGCATTGATTCTAACTCTATTTAGTTGATCTTGAAATTTTGTACTTATTGATCAATAAAAAAACTATAAAATTATTTAGAGCCTACAATCGCTTTAAATAAAGTTATAAGCCAATTTTATCAACTTTAAAAAGCCCAATATCTACAATTTCTTAGCTATTTCCTTTTCATTTGGATATGTTGATGTACTAAAAGTTATTAACCAAGAAGCTAAAATTTCTATTCCATCATTTTCAAATCCTTAAGAATGAGTAAATAATGTATATATTGTAATTTTATTTAATAAAATATATTTTATGTGTAATTTTAACAAAAAGTAAAGAATCGGAATGAAAAAAATATTTCTAAGTATAGTTTTTTTTACTCAAATTTTATTTGTAACTAATGCATTTTCAAGTACCTATATCGGGAAAGTTTCTTCTATTAACATTCGTGAAGTGGATGGTCTAGTCTGGGTAGACATCATAGGTAGTCGTTCTGGCGATTTACCAAGTTGTGCAAAAGACCGCAATTATATGATGATTAAAAATGAAAATAGTGCAACGGGTAAAAGACAGTTGGCATTATTAATGATGGCTCAAGCATCAAATAAAACAGTGAAAATTGATGGGATGAATACTTGTACTCGTTGGGGAGATGGCGAGGATATAGGTACGGTTCAGATCCAGAAAAATTAATAAAAAATAAAGGATATTTTTATGCAATTCGTCATATGTTTCTTTTTAGCGATAATTTGTACAATTACTTATGCTGCACCCATTAATTGGACGATCGCAACCACTTCATTTCCATCTGATCAAAGTATGGGAGATACAGGACAAGAAAAAGTTCCTAATGGTCATATTGATTTAATGAGTGGGCAAATTGTTTTTGATATTCCAGAAGTAACTCTAAAAGGTCATCGTGGTCTTGACTTTACTTTGTCTCGCTCTTATGGAAAGGTAAATAATGGGTTTAGGTCTATAGCTAACTGGGAGTTGGAAGTACCACGTTTAGTCATGATGACGGGGGCTTCAACCAAGTTACAAGGGGACTACAACGGGCAAGGAATTTGCCAAAGTAATGGCGATTATTCAAATGGAAATAGTAGTGCAGGTTCGCCTATTTACCAAACCTCTATTATTGATGCAGGTTATAAAAATGAGGTTATTCCTTCTTATCTCGAATTAACGAATGCTAACTATCTAAAAAGTCTTACTTATGCTCTACAATATGCCTCTAGTGATAGAAGCACTTTAAATTCAAGTGACTATTTTTATAATAAACTTCAGTCCCAAAGTATTTATAATGGAATAAACCCTACTTACTATTATACTGCAAAAGTTTCAACTGACATTCAGACCTTTACCAATGATCTCGTTGCAAAAAATAAGAATAATATAAATGCATTAACTGCACACTTAACTTCATCTTATTTTACATATAGCCTTTATATTAGTGGTAAAGATATAAGAAGGATCGATATTCTTTATTCAGGTAATTATTTAGGTAAAACAAAATCGATATACGTCGATACTGCTGATTTCTATGGTTTTACAAAAAAAGTTCTCATCCCAAGTTTTAACTATGAAGTTCTGGGAGAACCTAATGTAAAAGTTAGGTTTTATAATTCAGCAGGTCAAGAAGTTATTTTAAGAGATGCTAATAATCAACTTGTTGATATTATGCCCTTGGTTTACACAAACGCTTATGCAAATACATTGTTGTCCTTACTTCAGTTAAAATGGGATGGTCAGTTATCAAAATCGCCATCGAATGAGTTATGGAGTTTTAATAAGCCGACAACATCAACATCAGATTTTTCTCTTTATTCTAATGTAGATACTCGTCAAAGACCAATTAGTCTTTATTTGCCAGGTCAAAAAAATATTATTTTTTATCCTATCCAAAATGGTGTAACGGGTTATCCGGCAAATACACGATATATATCACAGGATAACTGGATTATTTCTTGCGAAAATAGTGGAAATAATTTCAGAGTTAGAGCACCTAATGGGGTCAATTATTTATTTCCTATTGAAAATAGAGAAAATCAAACAGGCTTTCCTACAATATTCTCAAGTCAATATATTGCTGGACGTGTAAGCCTCTATGCCTCAAAAGTTGAGAACCAGTTTGGTGAATCATATTCAATGAACTATTCCCGAATCGAGAATACTAATCCAACCTATCAGGGATATAACAACTCTTCCAAATTATTCTTAGAAAATGTACGACATCAGCTAGATGGTAGGGATGTTCTATCCACTCCAGAACTAACTTTAAGTTATGCAAAATATAAAGATGGGGCTGTCATTAGTGAAAATAAAGATGAATTTTTGAATATTAATGGCGACATTATTTTAACTAATATTAAAAGATATATAAATGGAAGGTATGTGGTATGGAAAGCCTATACGTATTACACAGGGGATAAAAGTAATTATTTAAATAATGAACCTATACCGGGAAGTACTAATACGGTTGCTCAAGTTCAAAATAAACAGGCAGCGAGTGTTTATTTAAGAACTGTAGGAGACGTAAGTGGTGATGCTATTGCTTACGAATATGGGGGTCCTTATCGTATTATTGGTAATCATCCAAAGTCGAATAATGGTGTTACTTCACAGGGTTATATGTGGTTTTACAGTGATTTGATGGGAGTTAAATTTTTTAAAGCGTCTTCCAATGGTTTAATTAATGTCAAATCTGTGAATTGGTCATATTCATTAATCAATGCTCCACGCCCGGGATTTGATGAAGCACAGTCTTTCAAAATCACTTACTCAAATTATACGGGTATAAATGCGAACAGTTTGCAAATTAATTATGGATATAGTCGTAATAAAGAGAGCAATGAACTGACGACTACAGTCACGACCAAAGATATGGTAACAGGTTTGAGCAAAGCCTATACCTATGTAATGAATGCATTTGATGGTGGTGTTGCAGAGAGTTTTTTACATGGTCTACTGAAAAAAGTAACTATTGGTGATCGACAAGAAAATTATTCATGGACCACACTTTCTTTAATTGGACAAAATCCTGCAACAGCGAATGATAATTATACAGGGTATAATTCTGTGTATTTAGTTCGGCCTAGTAGCAAAACAATCAACCATTTTGGTGAATATAAGACAACTTATAGTAATTTTGACCAATATGGTAATGCGCAAACAATACAACAAACTGGTTTAAATGGTGGGAGCGCAATTCAATTACCAAGTACAACGACGACATATTTTAATGCAAATGTTGGAAGTGAAGCTGTAAATAGCGGAAGTTTACCTTGGATTATTGGATTACCAAAGCAAAAAACATCTGGTAATTTTACAGTACAAACGACTGAATATGACGAGTTAGGTGCTATTCAAAGCCAGACTCAGGCAGGCCGAATTACAAAATATAAATATGAAACTCTTTCATTTTCAACATGTCTTGGCAATTTAGTTGATTTTCAGTGGTCAACTTTTGTAGGGTGTTTTTCTAACTATGTATCAGGAGATCGACATACAGGCTTACCTATTGAAGTAGATGTGGGGAATGGAAAGCAAATTACTCAATTTGCTGCATATCAAAACGGTATTCCAACCCAAATCAAACTTGCAAATGGCGGGCAGGAGTCAAATATAGTTGATGATTTTGGACATATTGTAAGACATACAGATGCTGATGGCGTTCGTTCTGAAAATCAATATGATGATGCAGGTCGTTTAATTGTCGAAACTCCAATCGCTGGCTTGAGTTATACCACGATAAGTTATGATGGTTTAAATATTCTAAAGACAGCACAAAACGGTGGAAATTATAGTAAAGCTGAAAAATATAATGGTGATGGCCTTCTGATCCATTCTACTGAAAATACATCAAATAAATCCGTTGTGATGACAAATAGTTATGATGCTTTTGGAAATATAACGTTTAGTTCTAATCCATCTTCTAATGGTACGACAACGGGTATTTCTACTGACTATGATGTATTTGATCGTCCGAAAACCGTGAATAATAATGGTGTGACAATTTCTTACTGTTATCAGTCGTGTGCTGGTCGTTCAGGTGCAATTGCTTTAGTGAGCGATGCTTATGGTGTTACTGAATCCAATTATCTGTCAGCTGGTGATTTTAGTCCGGAGTTAAAGACGAGTGTAAGTCGAAAAGGAAATGATGGATCGGTTTTTGAAACATTTACAGATTACGATCTTGCATTATTACAACCTGTCACAGCAACATCTGGGGCATCTACACAACGTTATACCTATAACAGCAATGGTTCATTAGCAACAGAAAAAGATAATAGTATCAACGGACAAAAAACTTATGGCTATGATGCTACGGGTAAAGTTAATACGATTACTCATCAAGATGGTTCGTTAGAGACAATTGAATATTATCCAATCAATGATTTAATTGCCTCACGTAACTGGCGTGGTGTAACAACGAGTTATGGTTATACTGCTGCAGGCCGTTTAACTTCTACAAGTAATGCCAACACGGCGCAAAGTTATGGTCGTGATAGTTTGGGCCGAGTTATTTCACTGACCCAAAGTATTAACTCTCATGATGCAAATTATGCATTTACCCTTAGATTTGGTTATAACAACCTTAATCAGATTGTATCTATTAATTATCCAAATGGAAAAGCTGTTGATTTGTCCAATCAAAATGCATTTGGTGAAATTGGTTCAATACCAAATGTTATTCAGTCACTTAACTATAACGCATTGCATCAGCTGATTTTTGTACAAGCAAATACTGATGTTGCATGGGATTATTCTTATTCAAATAATGGTTTACCTACAGGCGTAAGTTCAACCAGTCTGAATAAATGTGCTGTAAGTATTAGTTATGGATATGATGCATTAAACCGTATTAATAGAATGGTTGATAATTGTGGCGCAACGTATAACGCTTCAATTGACCGCTATGGTACAGGGTTAATGAAGCAGATCGAACAAGATCACGCACGTTATCAATATAGCTATAACAATGATGACATTAATACAGTCAATGTGACGGCAAAAAGTCAATTAGTTGCACCCGCTTCTTATGTTTACCAATATGTAAATGGAACTTCACGTTTGGGTAGCGTGAGTGGATCTCCTTATCAGTTTAGTTACGATGGAATGGGTAATGTAACTAATGATGGCATTCGAGCACTTGATTACGATGCTTATTACCGTATAAGCAAAAATGGTAATGAAAGCTACATTTACAATGCAGATGGCTTGAGAGTGAGGGCTGTACGGGAAAATGGAATCACTGATTATATTTATGATTTAGCTGGACGTTTAATTTACGAGATCAACCATAGATCTGGCTATAGTCAAGCTTATGTTTATGTCGGAGATAAACTGGTTGCAACGCTCGAGAATTATCCAGATGCAAATGATGGCTATGATTTTATCAATAATTTTGAGGCAGCAGAGTTTGGATTACTCAGCTTATTAGATAGCTATCTGGATAGTGATGATGATGGTTTACCAGACTATTTAGAACGTTTTATTGGTTCGGATCCTAATAATCCTGATACAGATGGTGATGGCTATAAAGATGGTTATGAATATAAGCAGTTTGGAGCTAAAGGAGTATTAGACGCAGGAATTCATCCGAGTGAACCTGATCCAGATGAAGATATGGCTGCGTGGTTACCAACTGTTTTAGATCTTATTCTTGAAGATGACTAAGGAGGGTAGCCATGAGAACAATAATGAAAAGTGAAATGAAAAATAACGATATGTACTCAAAGAAAATATGGTCATCTGCTATTCAGTTGGTGCTGTTAAGTTTAATTTTACTTTTTAGTCAGCTCACGCTGGCTAAGGACAGGATTCAATATCATATACAGAACTTTGATGGATCAACCTTAAAGGTAATAAATGAACAAGGTATTGTTAGTCAATCATACCAATATGCACCCTTTGGACAACAGTTACAGTTAAAGAAACCGAGTAACCTAAAAAATCCCCAAGCCTTTGTAGGTGGAGTACAAGATGCAAATGATCTGGTTTACTTAAAACAAAGGCACTATAACCCAGTATTAGGACGGTTTTATCAGCCCGACCCTGTAACGTTTATCAGTGGTGGGCATGGACAAATCAATCCATATCAATATGGATGGAATGATAGTTACACCTTTAGGGATTCAACAGGAAAAATGCCTGTGGGAGGTACTCCTGAGGAAATTAGGTACTATGAGCAATTAAGAATAGATCAAGGAAATTTGCCGAATTTACAAGAAGCAAAATATGACTTCTTCACTTTAAATGTGTTGTCAAATTTTATTCCAGTGGGCACAAGCTTTAATATATTTAAAGAGTCTTGGTTAACTTATAGCAGTTTAAAATTTGCTTTACCTGAGATGACTTTTATTACTCAGGCCCAGAAAGCAACTAATGTTGTATATCAGGGTGTAGATAAATTTGGGGACGTGAGATACATAGGTATTACACAACGAGCACCTGAAGTAAGATTTGCTGAACATTTGAATGCTTTTGGAACTGGTAAAGAATTATTACAATATCGTGTGATAGATGGTGCAACAAATTTATCAAGACGGGATGCTCGTATTATGGAGCAAACTTTAATTAATCAGTATGGTCTCGGGAAGAATGGCGGTATGCTGTTAAACCAGATAAATTCAATTAGTCCGAAATATTGGGAAAGGTTTAGTATTAGATAATGAAAAGGAAAAATACCAAAATTGGTGATGTATTTACTGTTAAATTAGACAATGGTAAAAAAAAATACTTTCAATTGATTGCTTTTGATTTAACTCAGTTGAATAGTGATGTAATCAGAGTTTTCAAAAAAGAATACCCATTGGAAGGTGATATTGATTTATTGCAAATAATAGATGGTGAAGTAGAGTTTTATGCTCATTGTGTGACTAAGCTTGGATTAAAAATGAGTTTATGGGAAAAAGTTGGAAATATCAGTGAAATTGGTGATATTTCTATGATTCTTTTTAGAGATACTAATGATTATGGAGCACGAGTTGGGGCGGAGAAAATTAAAGTATCTGAGAATTGGTATGTATGGCATATTAATGATAAAGACTTTACACGTGTAGGTAAGTTGACAGGAGAAAATCGTAAGGCGGAAATCGGTGTCGTTATCAATCCCTATGATATTGTTGAACGTATAAAAACAGGAAGTTATGACTTTATATATCCAGGATTTGATTAGGTGTGTATTAACTATATTAATAGATTCTAAATCAACTTGTTTAAGTGTCTAATCTAGAGTTTGTAGTTACGCTGAACGTACCACGTGTTACAGCATTGTGCTAAAAATTATTGAAAAAAATACTACCTATTTTTAATGAAGTATAAATTTAATAACTTTGCTTTCAATAAATTGGTAGTAGTCTTACGAGGGGTTTTTATGGGCACTATTTTATAAGTAGGATTCAGAATTAATTAGTAAACTAATATAGTTATATGATTTTCTAATAAAGGAGTTTTAATTTTGAAAAAAATATTAATATTATTTCTTTTAAATTTATTAATTTGTAGTGCAGTTTCTGCAAATAGTGGTTTTTATAATACAAAAATATCTGCAATTACTATTCATGATAATTGGAATGTTTTAATTATAGAATTAAAAAGTCCGGTAGCAACAGGCGAAAATTGTGGAATCTCGAATGCAGTTATTTTGCGTAAAGATCACTATATGTTTAAAGAAATGTATGCTGCACTTTTATCTGCATTTCATGCGCAAACAGTGATCAGTGGTTGGGCTAATAGTTGTTTTGGGCAATATCCTGTTATAACTAGGCTAGACTTAAGAAAATGATATGAGTTGATATAAATGGAAATAGCTTATGAATAAAATATTTTTTACTCTATTTTTGAGCCTAATATTTTGCAACTCTGTATTTGCAAATAGCCCTTTCCCACAAACTAAGGTTGGAAAATTAGTTGTTCATGACAGTGGCTCATATGTAATTGTTGTGCTTAAAAGTTCAGTAGCAACTGGTGAGGGGTGTGCATCTTCAAATGAAATAAAACTAAATGCAAACCATCCGCTATTTAAAATTATGTATGCAACGCTTTTATCAGCGCTCCATAGTCAAACACTTATAGAGGGATGGGTGAATGGTTGTGATGGTAGAGAACCAGTTTTAACTCGCTTAGATATATCCAAATAACAAATTAGTAAAAGTGTCTAAAGATATCTTTACATGTGAAACTTAATTGCTGCTACCACAAGCTAAAACGACTTAAAATAATTTTCAGTTAGTTATTTCTTTTGATTTAAAGAGTTTGGTGATTACGACCAGAATAGCACTGGTCGTGCAACTTAAAGATCATTTATGACTTCTATAAAGAACTTTCATACTCCATATACCCATCTTCAATTGCGGGAATAATCTCTACAAACTCAAAGTAGGGTACTGTACAAAACTCAGAGTCTCGAATCGCATCAATCACAAAATAATAATCTTGCAGAGATGTCGTCTCAAACACAGCAATATCACTGGCTTTAGTGCTAAACGCTTCAACGTCATACCATCGAACTTTTACAGTCGGGTACTTCGCAAAAATCGGTTCAAGCTTTTGTGTACTAAACTCCGCCCGTTTTTCACGTGGTAAAGCCAACCAAGCAGGCAAAGCTCTTAAATGAATAAAAAAAGTATAGGTTCTAGACATAACCACTCCATGACTGGGCCGAGTTGTAATTGAACTCAAAAGACATCATTTGCTTGTCATATCAACATGACTCAGTCAGTATATGAGTGATTACTCACATTAAATACTCGCATTTCGGCCCATGTCAGAAACACTTCCAGACCCACGCAAACGCCCGCGTCAAGCACGCTCAGTTGCTACCTTTGAAGCTATTTTAGAAGCGGCTGCTCGCATTCTGGAGTCTTTAGGCTTTGCTGGATTTAACACAAATGCCGTGGCTGAACTCGCTGGCGTAAGCATTGGTAGCCTATATCAATACTTTACATCTAAAGATGCCCTAATCGTCGAGTTAATTCGACGTGAGCGCGCCAAGCTTTCAAATCATATTGTTGAAGTCATAGAGCAAAATGACGCCGAAGACTTAAAAGAAAAACTAAAACTTATCATTCAGGCTGCTGTGCAACATCAATTAAGCCGTCCGCAGTTGGCACGAACTCTAGAGTTTGCTTCCGAACTCATTGGAAAAGACTTGGAAGAAAGTGAACTTCAACACGAGCTTGAAACCATAATTTCTGATCTGTTTATACGCTCTGGCATTTCACATGCGCAGACAGCCGCACAAGATGTGATTGCTTTAAGTAAAGGAATGATTAACGCGGCAGGTATAGCAGGGGAAAGTGATTTAAATCATTTACAGCAGCGAGTTGAAAAAGCTGTATTGGGTTATTTGGATTTGAGCTAGCGGACATAAGCCATGGTTTTTGTTTGTCATGTGACATATAAATTGTCATTTTCTATTTCAGCAATTCAAAAGTTTAGTAACTCTTACGACATATTAGATATTTATCTGCTTTAGAATTAATAGAAATTACATGAAATTGTTGAGAGTTGATCAATAAGTAATCCTGAAAGGTGACAAAACATTAAAAAAGCCCAAGTACTATGAGTCGGGCTTTTTTAAAAATAAGACTATGATTTATATCAGAGAAAATTACATTTCGCATAAGCTGTATTATATTAATTTTAGATTTTCTTCTTAATTCAAAAGAAAAGTTAAACCCGGCAGAGTAAAACTTGAAGTGCGACATAAACCACCTAATTAATTTAAAGGGTTTATGGAGTATATAAAATTGTCATACCATCATCTTAACTTTGAAGATCGTACTGCATTAATGCTTGAGTCAAGAAAAGAAGGCTTTTCAGCCAGAAAATTTGCTGAACTCATTAAAAGACATCCTAGTACGATCTATCGTGAGCTTAAAAGAAATAGCATCAATGACGTTTATCAAGCTCGATATGCTTCTGATAACACCTTCGCTAGACGTAGACGTGGTCACAGAAAACTCAAAATCGATTCAATCCTCTGGAAATTTATTGTTGAAGCGATCCGTTGTTTATGGTCTCCTCAGCAAATAGCAAAGCGTTTAAAGACA